>JAFAVL010000486.1 GCA_019242465.1 Chroococcidiopsidaceae cyanobacterium CP_BM_RX_35
GTGCAATCTCAAAAGCCCCAAAGGATTGACTTGAATGTGGACTACCCCTGTCCGTCGTGCCGTCGGCGCGGTCGCTTAGTCCCGATTACACTAACAGAAGCATTTGGTTGCGATCGCTGTCAACAGCTGTTCGTAGTAGAAGATAATGGGTACGTGCTTGAGCAGCTTTCTACTAGCTACCCTTACAAACGAGCTTGGCGCTGGGTAGGAAACCGTTGGGTTGTTGCCCAAAGCCGCTCTGGGCAAAGTTATCTCCACTTGGCTCTCGGCATTGTCTTGGTACTGCTGATCGTCTGGCTCCCCCTAGCTCTGAGATCGCCAAATGGTTCTAACATTCTGCTTTGGGCAATGGTGTCGGTGCTGTTTGCTATCCTGCCAGCAATGATTTTCTGGCTTACTTATAGGCGTTGATTTGATGACAGTTAGTGCTTTTAGTCCTGCACCCGATCCGATTGCTGCCGCGAAGCTTGCCTATCAGGCCTCCTTGAAATTGGGCATGACAAACGGCGCGGAGCGCAGTCGTGCTGTCAAAGCGATGGCACGAGCGCTCCAGAGTTCTTTTGACGACATCCTGGAGGCCAATACTCTGGATTTAGAAGCCAGTCGGGAGATGGCTGTACCGGAGCTGATTCTAGATTGGCTGAAGCTGACGCCAGAACGGCTACAGGCAACAGTAGATCTGTTGCTGAGATTGGGAGAGTTGGCAGATCCAATTCGGCGCGTGAGGAATGCTGACTATCAATTGGGTGATTCCCAAGCTTACTGCCAGTTGATGCCGTTAGGCGTAATCGCATTAATCTACGAGGCCTTCCCAGAGTTAGCAGCGATTACAGCAGGTTTATGTATCAAGACTGGCAACAGTCTGATTCTCAAAGGTGGTAGTGAGGCTAGCCACTCGAATGTAGCAATTATGTTCGCTCTCCAGGCAGCTTTAGAGGAGACGGGGATGCCAGTGGGATGCTTGGAATTACTGGAGGCAGAGCAAGGGGCATCAACACGGGATTTGATCACCCAAGATCAGTATTTGAATCTGGTGATTCCCTATGGTCGTCCAAGCTTGATCCAGCAAGTTGTGCGGCAGTCAACGGTACCAGTTTTAAAGTCAGCGATGGGCAATTGTTACTTGTACTGGTCAACTTCTGGCAGCCTAGAGATGGTACTTGGAATGATTTTAGACAGCCATCAAAGTGAACCTGACCCAGTAAACGCGATTGAGAAAGTCTTGTTGCATCGCTATAGCCACCCCTCGTCTTTGATGATGCTATGGAAGACTTTGAGAGATAAAGGCTTTCAGATTCGAGGAGATGCCGAACTGGTTAAAGAATTCCCAGATTTGCAGCTAGTAAGTGACGGGGAGTGGTGCCAGCCTTACCTAACCAGAACAGTGGCATTCAAACTGGTGGAAAATCTAGAGATAGCGATCACCTGGATCAATCAGTACAGCAGTGGTCATGCTGACTGTATTGTCACAGAGTCTTACCAGGAAAGCCGTCACTTTGCCTTGGGGGTCAATAGTGCCTGCACTTACATCAATACTTCACCGCGCTTTTCGCGTCATCCAGCGCGGGGAGACTCAGTATTTTTGGGAATGTCTAATCAAAGAGGGCAGCGCCGAGGCTTAATTAGCCTGGAGACGCTGACGACAGTGAAGCAAATTGTGCAGGGAAATGGCAGATTTTAGATTCTGAATTCATCTAAAATCCAAAATCTAAAACTCTATTGCTCTTTTGCGGCTAGCTTTACACCTGAAGCCAGTCCAAGCATTTGCATTAATCGGATTGTCATCCAGGTGAGGTCAACTTCCCACCATTGCAGCCCATGCCGAGCAGAGTATTGAAAGGCATGGTGATTGTTGTGCCAACCCTCACCATAAGTGAGTAGAGCTACCCACCAGCAGTTAGTAGAACGATCTTCAACGTCATAGGTGCGATAGCCAAATTTATGAGTAGCACTATTAACTAGCCAAGTGCTGTGAAACACTACCACTAGTCTGGCAAAAATTCCCCAAATGACGAATGACCAGCCTCCTAGCAAATAGAGCAGGATGCCCAGCCCGACCTGGATCGGTACCATATAATTTTGGCAGAATTGGTACACTGGATCTTCAGCAATGTCTCTGGTATGACGAGGAATTTGAGCATTAGCTGGAATATGATGAAGCATCCAGCCAAGGTGGCTCCACCAGAAGCCTTGATTGGAATCATGTGGATCCAGCTTTTGGTCTGAGTGCAGATGGTGAAACCGATGCAGACCGACCCATTCAAATGGCCCCCCTTGACAGGCAAGGGTGCCGCAAAAGACGAGGAAGTATTCAAACCACTTAGGAGTTTGAAAACTGCGGTGGGTGATCAGACGGTGAAATCCTAACGTAATCCCCAAGCCTGCAGTAATCCAGTGGAGAACAAGAGCTACGCCTATTGCTGCCCAGCTAAACTGACTAGGAAGTAGGATAAACAGCGCACCAATGTGGACTAATGCGAACCAGGAGATGTTGAGCCAATGAAGGCGGAGTTTTGTCGAGTTAGCAATCGTCATGCAGTAACCTTAAAACGAATTGTGCAAACAAAGCTGCGTGACCTTGAAACCCGTATAGCTATATCGTGAATAAAGAATCAATGAACAGCTTTCAACAGTTGCACGCAGCAGAACAGGCACTATCTCAAATTTTTTCTGGAATTGACACTCAGGTCAAGCAAAATCTTAAACGGATCTTGGAGGCATTTCGCCACCATCGTGTGGGAGCGCACCATTTCGCAGGCGTCGGCGGTTATGGTCACGACGACTTAGGTCGGCAAACCTTGGATCGAGTGTTTGCCAAGGTCGTGCAAGCTGATGCAGCAGCAGTGCGGGTGCAGTTTGTTTCCGGTACTCATGCGATTACTTGTGCTTTGTTTGGTGTCCTCCGTCCTGGCGATGAAATGATAGCAGTGGTAGGACCACCTTACGACACTCTAGAAGAAGTGATTGGGTTGCGGAGTCGCGGTCAGGGCTCTCTAATTGAGTTTGGCGTTGATTACAGACAATTAAATCTCACTAGCGAGGGAACTGTTGACTGGCAACTGTTAAGAGAAGCTGTTAGCGATCGCACCCGTCTAGTATTTATCCAGCGCTCCTGTGGTTATTCCTGGCGTCCTAGCTTGTCTATTGCTGACATTGAAAAAATTGTCCATAGCGTCAAACAGCAAAACCCACATACGGTTTGTCTAGTGGATAACTGCTACGGCGAATTTATCGAAGAGCGTGAACCAACATCTGTGGGGGCTGATTTGATTGCGGGATCGCTGATTAAAAATCCTGGCGGCACGGTTGTCACTGCTGGAGGCTACGTAGCTGGACGGGCAGACTTGGTGGAGGCAGCAACCTGTCGTCTGACAGCCCCAGGTATCGGTAGCGCTGGTGGCGCAACTTTTGACCAAAATCGCTTGCTGTTTCAGGGACTGTTTCTCGCCCCACAAATGGTAGGAGAAGCGATGAAGGGGAATCACCTCACAGCTTATGTCTTTGACAAGTTGGGATATCCCGTGAATCCCTTACCCATGGCACCTCGGCGTGACGTAATTCAAGCAATTCAGTTGGGCAATCCTAAAAAACTGATTGCCTTCTGTCGAGCAATTCAGCAGCATTCACCCATCGATTCCTACGTTGACCCTGTGCCAGCAGCAACGCCTGGCTACGAGAGCCAGCTAGTGATGGCTGGGGGTACGTTTATTGACGGCAGTACGTCAGAATTTTCCGCCGATGGTCCACTGCGAGAACCCTATGTGGTTTTCTGTCAAGGAGGGACACATTGGACTCACGTAGCGATTGCCTTGGAGGCGGTTATTCAAGCTGTAGGGGCAGCTGACACTAGCATCTAAGGTTGAGAAGTTGTAACCATGAGGGCTAGAGTGAGTTTACGCTGTGCGTCCTAGCTTCCAGAAGCAGCTAGAAACCAGATTGGTGAAGATGTGTGCCACAATCGGCACCAGTAAATTGCCAGTGTAGAGGGCGCAATATCCTAACAGCAGCCCCACGGCAGTCGCCCAAACTACATAGGGCCAGTGTTCAATGCTGCTGAGGTGCAAGATGCCAAAGCAAAGGCTCGATACTACAACAGCAGCAAGACCTAACCCAAAGGCTGGTAGCATGACACCGCGAAACAATAATTCTTCGCTGAGTCCAGGTAATAGTCCCAGCCAGATTAGGTCTGACCACATCAAGGGCTGTAGAACAAATTCTAAGTAGAAATCCGCACTTTTGCGATATGCAGGCCACAGACGATAGATTAAGGCACTAGCAGCAGTGATGGCGAACCCAAGCCCCAGCCCTAAGGGCAAAGCTCTCACAGTCCAACTCCAGGAGAATAGGGAAAGCTCAGCAAAATGCAACCAAAGCTTGGTAATTAGCAACAGCACGACGGCAGTGATGCCCATCGCTACAAGAATCTGGGTGCGTGTTAGGGATGAATCTGGAGTGCGTTGT
>JAFAVL010000715.1 GCA_019242465.1 Chroococcidiopsidaceae cyanobacterium CP_BM_RX_35
AATCTCCCCTTGGTTTGTCGGTATAGCTCATTCTGCATTCCTGGTGAATGGATAAAGATATGCAACTCAAGGGTTTGCCGGAGTTAGCTCCGACGACTGCGTTGAACTTGCTCAACGTCATCCAGACACCAAGTTTTATTATCGTGTGGTTTTAAGCAAATTTGCTATATTTACTTTAAAGTTAAACCGCTATTGTAAAACAGTCACCTACCATTAGTAATAAGTAATAGGTGGTAAGTAAGTACGATAGCAAAGGAGCAAGACTGACGGAACGTGTTCAAGTACCTCTAAGCATCCTGGACCACCTTTAGGTGTAGACACTAATGGGACTTGAGAGAGATGAGTCATTATGCCTCAGCTTATAGCCTTAAAGCAAAAGTAATAAAAACACTTTAATCAGCTGGGAAGCAAAACTTATGCCACTTCACAAGATCCGAGACTTTGACCCCAACTATCGCGATCACTTCGAGGCTCAAGACATTATCGGCTATGACTTGTATGCAAGCTCAGACAAAATTGGCTCAATTGATAACTTGCTAGTGGATGACGCAGGCAAGATCCGTTACTTAGTCGTCAACACGGGTGTTTGGATTTTGGGCAAGAAAGTCCTGCTGCCGATCGGTCGGGCTCGAATTGATTACTCAGGTCGCCGGATTGCTGTTGATGGGTTAACGCGTGCTCAAGTTGAGGCATTGCCTCAATATGACGGTTTTTCTAGCTTTTGCTAATGTCTTGAGGGAGCAATTAGCAAATTGTAGGAAATGTTAACTAATTGATTTAGAAGACTTACGTTTTCCGACCTAAATCCTGTTGAACCAAGGGAGAAAGGTTTAGATATCGCTTTTTCGTCTTAGCACAAGGGAGAATATTATTATGAATGAGAACCAGCAGCTTTTAGATAAATCTGAGGACAGTATTGATCTCCCTACAGATCAATCAAATGATTACGCAGTAGATAGAAACACGACTAATGAGTTAGCTAAAGTAGCACTTGGAGCGCTCCTTGGTGCTACTTTGGGTGCAGTAGCTGCAGCTTTAACTATTAAGGATACAGCCCAAAAAGTAAACCAAACTGTAAAAAGCGTAGGAAATGCGGTAAAAGGTGCAACTGGGAGTTTTAACCAAACTGCAAAAGGTGTAGGCGACGCAATAAAGACTGTAGCTGACGGTGTTAACGACACTGTAAGAGATGTAGGGGATACTGTCAAAACTACAGCTGTGGACGTTAACGACACTGTCAAAAATACAGTGGCTGCGGTTAAAGGTACAGTGGTCAGCGTTAACGACACCGTCAAAAATACAGTGGACATCATTAAAGATACAGCTGAAGGGGTTAACGACACTGTAAAAGGTACAGTGGACGTAGCTAAGAGTGCAGTTGAGGATGACACTCCATCTGATAGTCAGAGCGCCAACATACCTAATAATCAGACAACCTACATTTTGGTTCCACTAGATACAAAGAAATAATTGGCAAAATTGAGAATGGAATTGTAGTAGTGACAGCCTATGCTTTAACCGACAGCACACCATTGCCATGGACTTTTGAAATTGAGCCTGCTGGCTTGCAGCACAGACAATGCTAATGGTTGTCTGTGCTGCAAGCCCAGTTGTTCGACTAATGGCATGCAGACTGCGTTTCGGTCAAGGATATCCAGATTCATACTTAAATGAACCGAAGTTAAGCTTCATGCCCTCTAGAAGCAATTGTGTGATTTGGATGAAGAGAATTATTTGTAGAGCTAGAGGCTTCATCAGTTGCAACGCCCTTATTCCTAAAAGAAAAGTGCCGTTCCGGGTCAATGCCCTCAAAAGTTGGTGGGAGCCAAACTCGAACTACTAGCAGTACTGCCATAACCACCAAAAAGGCACAGGCAGATAAGATTTGGCTCCAATGTGCTTCTAAAACTCCCCGCACGATAACTTCTCGCAGCACGGAGACAATAGACACTTCCACCGCTACACCGATCGAGACTCTTTGCTCCTGTAAGTAGATAATCAGTAGTCGGAATAACTCGACCAAAATCAACAGGAATAGGATATCTGAGGTCACAGCTCTGAAGTCAAGGGGTGGAAACAGCGAGAAGAACATGGCGCGGAGCTGAATCACCATGACGCTGAATAGACCAATACACAAGGAAATTATAATCAAGTCTTGGACGGTTTCAAGGCACTGCACAAGACGACTCCGAGTTAACCAGTTGAAAAAATGGATTGATGAGTCCTGATGAGATTGGTTCATTTAAGGCTCCTGTTTCAAGTTAGTAGAGATGCAGATTTAATATTGACTTCCCGATTTGCGGCGATATATCGCAGTCATACCCCCTGGCTGTAGCACTTTGCCATTGTCCACAACCGCATAAACCAACCAGTGATCGCCGCATTCTATCCGGTTGGCGACAGTGCATTCTAGATAGGCAAGAGCCTCACTAAGGATGGCACAGCCATTTGCCGCTACTTGAGTTGCCAAACCCGCAAAACGGTCTTCTCCTGGTGCAAAGGGTTTGAGGAAGTGCCGTCGCAGATTCATGCCTTCCTGCAAAATATTCAGGACAAAGCGATCTCCAGTGTGCATGAGTGGTTCAATCGCTCGGTCACGAGCTACCGCAACCGTGAGGCCAGGAGGATTGAAGCTGGCTTGGGAAACCCAGGAGGCTAACATGGCGCTCTCCACCTCTCCACGCTTAGCAGCTACAACACAGAGAGAACCAACAATCCGCCCTACTGCTTGTTCGGTACGGTCAATCTGAGAATCACTGATTGGTTGCCGGGGGGTACGAATTTTTTTTGCTTTTTTCAATGCCTGAGCCAAATCAGTCCCAGCTTCTTTGCCCTGTTGGAGGGTGATATCAGTGGGTTTAAACTTGACCCGAATTGTGTCAAAGCCAAAGCGGTAGCCTGCGTCTTTTAGCTTGCTTTCAATCTCATCAACCGCTTCCCCGCTCCAACCATAGGAACCAAAGACACCAGCTAACTTGCTTTTAGCAGCTGTAGAAAGCACAATTCCTAAAGCCGTTTGCACTTGGGTAGGCATGTGTCCTCCCAACGTGGGAGAGCCGATGATAAATCCATCACATTTTTCGACAGCTGCTTGAATTTCAGCCGCAGCAGTGAATTCGCAGTTAATCGATTCCACACCTACGCCTGCCTTGGTAATGCCCTTCGCAATTGCCTGTGCCAGAGTAGCTGTATTCCCGTAAGCCGAAGCATAAATGAGTGCCACAGTCATATCTCGATCTTGCTGCTGCTGACTCCATTGCTGATAGTCGTGAGTGAGTCGGCTCTTGCTATAGCGGACTATGGGACCATGACCAGGAGCATAGAGCTTGGCTGAGAACTGGGCAATTTTGTCAAGTGCTGTTGCTACCTGCCGGGACTGAGCAGCATGTAGGCAGTCATAGTAGTGTCGTCGGTCCTCGTCTAAGAGTTTCCAACCATCGTCGAAAACTTGCTCTCCACAGACATGGGTGCCAAATAGCTTATCGGTGAACAAAATGCC
>JAFAVL010000158.1 GCA_019242465.1 Chroococcidiopsidaceae cyanobacterium CP_BM_RX_35
GGTCGCTAAAAAATTCTTGCGTTTGCTAATTACAATACATTAAACGATTGTCTACGTAGACGCTTTAAAATCTACACAAGTCATACATAAGTTATTTGACTTAGCTACATAAATTTCAGGATGTTACGTTAAGCAGACATCTTCAACACATACTAACTTCGCTGTTTAACTTAACCTCTACCTTCAGTAATGTTTACCATCTCAGTCCATAGCAGGGTTATTTTCCACTTAAAGATTGATTAGACCTTATATGTGTAGGAAAGATCAAATTTCTTTACTAGCTTGCAAAACAGGTTTCATTCTCTAGAGGTTCTCATGACATTTGCTACTGATGACACAACAAAGAGTTCTGTAGAAAAGTTTCAACATTTTGATGTTGATACTCAACTTAGTCTACTATGGTTTGGCTATCTAGATATCAAAGATAAACTGACACCAGCCAATGCTGCTTCAGCACAAGACACTGCTGGCACTCTATTTGATCAAATTAAAAACCTGTCACACGAAGAACAGTTACAGGCACAGCGAGATATTGCCGGAAAAGCAGATACCGATATCAGTCGTGCCTACAGTAGCGTGAGTTCTAGTGGGAAGCTTGACATTTGGTTACGGCTAGCGCAGGGAATGGAAAATGGTACCATCATTCCTGTTCCTTCTGACCATAAAGTACCTAACGAAACTCAAGAATTTGTGTCTCAAATTAAGAGCCTGGATTTTGAGCAGCGAATCGATTTCATGCGCAGCGTGGCAATTGAAATGGGTCACAAGGCCTAAGAAAGGTAAATAAAGATACGTTTGAGGATTGAGCTAGTAGATATAAAGAACAGTTTTGAAACTTTTTCTCTGGGCTCAATCCTCTACAAAATAGTTAGTCATAGTCCACAGCCGTGAACATTGGTGGACCAACAAACGCATTCCGCAGTCAAATAGTGTTGAATATTAGAGAGGTTGAAATGGATGACATCAAAATGGGAGATATGACAGAGCGCTACTGTGCTTTGGCTATCGGGGTTCTCTTTTTAGTTCTTGGTATATCTGGATTTATCCCAGGATTAGTTTCAATACCTGGAACTGCTGCATCTTATGTCCCACCTGATGCAGCTCCTAACGCTTACGCCTTGGGATTTGGCTACGTACTAGGACTTTTTCCCACTAATTTCTTGCACAACCTCGTACATTGTGCAGTAGGGTTATTGGGAATTACTTCATATCTTAGTAGTAGCAGCGCTCGCACATTCAATCGTGTTTTTGCTGTTTCATATGCCTTGATCGCCATTATGGGATTTCTACCTGTCGCTAAAACTACATTTGGCTTAATGCCCATATTTGGTAATAACGTTTGGATCAATGCCTTCTCAGCGTTAGCTGCTGCGTATTATGGTCTGATTATTCCTGCAAAGATTAAGGGTATAAGCGTGGCAGACAATTTGTCATAACTTCTAAACAAGGTATCGTAGCTATGTTGGTGCTAAAAAGATAGTTTAAATTTCCAGCACCAACATTTTTATGATGCCTTTGTTACTCTCGTGGGTCTGTCTGGTTTTAAATATAGCCAGCCTATAAAGAAAAAGCAGGCTGTGAACAATTGTATCAGCTCAATAACAGATATATGACTATCAGCAAATGCAGCAATAGTTTTATCAGTAATATTGAAGATCCAAGAAGCAATACCTAACAGCCAGATGCCAGTTCTAAAGTTAACTAAGAACGCATCATCAATTTCAGATACTCGCCGATTCATAGAGGCAGATTCCTTGCTCCAAAAATAAATTGATTGAACAGACTTAGCAAATAGAACTATTGTACTATATAATCGATTACTGTCATTCGCATTACACAATAGGTAGATGCTGAACGACAGTAACCGTTCTGAATAAACTAGAGTCTTTTCACTTTTCTGCGCTCTTAAAACTATCTCGATTGATTTAGAGACAGATGAGAAGAAAAGCTGTACTACTAGGTAGCGATGGCTATTCACCTTTGGTAGCTAACAAAGGAAACCTAGCTAATCAGACTGAGTACATCACGTAGGACGCTATAGCCAGCTAAATCCCAAAGTAAATAAGCAAGAAAACCAATCATCGCTAAACGTCCGTTCCAAAGTTCGGCTTGAGGGTTCCAGCCAAACAGAAAAGCATTCCGATCTTCATCGTTGTATGCATTAGCAACAGGTGGTAAATCAGTAGAGGGGTTTTTGGTCTCCATTATCGGTCTCCTTAACAACTCTCAACATTACTATCTTCCTCTGATGTTATTCACTCGTTAAATTACTATTCCCTGTCTATAGGCTTAAACTACGCTTAACTCTAAAGGACGATTCTAGAGCGATGAGAGCTGTATACGGGAAAACAAAGTATTTATCCTTAATGTCATCGCTAATCTGCAAAAGCGGGTTCTTTATCTAATGGGGATGCAGTAGCTTTGGTGAAACATCGTGTATGTGAGTGCTGAATTTTTCTTTTGATCTTATCTGGCACCCCAAGCTCAGCATTAACATAGAGCCGTTCAAATTCACGCTCAAAATGGGCAGCAACTGTGGAGTTGTGAATGACTAATAAGTCCTCATCATTCTTGGTGTTAGCTGCTTCTGACCAGTTGTGGGAGCCTGTGATGACCGTTTGCCCATCAATTACAGCAAATTTGTGGTGCAATAGCTCCCCTTGGGGTAGCTGCGGTACCCCCACTGTAGCGATCGGATTTTGCCAAGCTTTATACTTGCAACTACGGCTGGTAAGTCCCTGCATGACTAACCCCTCGCTGTATGGGCGGTAGGCAAAGTCTTGTGAAATCAGAGTGCGTTCTTCAACTCCCTGTTGGTGGTCTACTTCTAAAATGTCAGCTAGACGCGGTGCGGAAAAGACAAACAGTGCAAGATCGATTGATTTACGAGCAGTACTCAAAGTTTGACCGATAAGACCATTGCCGCTCTGTTCCCAAGGTTGATTGCTAGAGGTAGGAGAAAAGTTCACTTCTATAAGGGTATTCCCGACTTGAACTGGCTGAATCGGTCGAAACGGTTTCAGCAGCCCAAACCGCTTTGTTTCTGGCTGATCTCCTGATCCATGACCCCACATGAAGTTAAACTCTTGGGAGAACAAGGCAGCTAGCTGAGAACTCTCAATTTTTAACAGGTTGTTGGCATCCCCTTGGCTCTCAGGATGATTCATGGCACCGTGAATCTGCTTAGCAGTAAAGTTTGCAGAGGTCACAATTAGGGTTCGACCGTCAACGATGACGAACTTATGGTGCATAATTCCACTGCCAGTTGAACCACTCGCTGCGTTATCAATTATTGGCACTCTACCATCATGCAGAATTTTCAAGGCATCTCCTGATAACTGCACCAACTGCCTATCGCTTTCATCGCGATCGCGCTCCCGCGCCGATATTGCCACTGCCTCCAGAGGCAGTGTCAAGGGATGGTTATAGGTTTTGTCTAAGATTACTCTGACTTTGACCCCAGCTTGCTGGCGATTCACCAAAGCCTGAGCGATCTTAGGCAAGCGCAGCTCCATCACTGCTACGTCTACTGTGGACTTAGCAGCTGTAATGGTATCAATAATCTCTTGTTCTAAGTTGTCACCAAGTCGAGTTTGTCGGCGGTAAGGCTCTGTGTATTCTACAGATGGATCATGATTAAAATATACCTGAATTGAAGGATCTTGGGGCAAAGGGGCAGGGCGCTGATTTGACCCAGTCAACGCAGCTCCTGGAGGCAACCTCCAGGAGAACGTTGACAGCCCTTGCTGCTGACAGGCAGAGGTTGTCATTAGCAGAAGCAAGGCAGAGCAGTGCAATAGCCAAAAAGGATGTCTCATCGCTGTCCTAAAAGACGTGATAATCTCATCCTCTACTCGCACAATTTTTATGTCAAATAATATACTTAATTTTGTGACATAGATTTGGTGAAGGTTTGCCAATGGTGGTCTTTAAGTGTGCCTAAAATTTGGTAATATGCCATAACATTCTATACTTCAGCTATTGCGTAGCAGTGTCGCCTAGGAGCTAGACATGCATCAACACCATCACAATATTCGCAGACGGGCTAGTTTACTTGGAATCATAGCCAGCAGTTTGCTCATCGGCATCCCAGCTATTGCCAACGAACCACCTTATCACCGCTCCACGTTACCGACCACACCCAGCCCACTACCCGGTGCTGTACCCATAACGCCACCACTTCCATCTCAGCAACAACCTCCAAGTGCAATGGTTGTAACCATTAATGGGATAGTGAATGTCACCCTAGTGAATCAAACCGCTGCAAGTATAAATTACCAGGTGATTGGAGATACAAACGAGCGCCCCCTACCAGGTAAGTCCAATTTCACATTGAGAAACCTAAAAACACCAGTGACAATCACTTTTAGACGTCAAGATGGTGGACTGCTAAAGGTCACTCCCCAAACAACTGCTGAGCCTGGCATGTTATCAGTTACATATACGGAAACAACTAACTTAGGCACAGATAGAAGTACGATGAGAATTCAACGCAATGGTTCTGTCTTCTTGAACTAAGTCTTGCTGCTCCAGGTTTTTGTCCCATCGTCCTCATCACAAACTTAAAACAGCATCCCGACTTGATATAATCACAGGCTAAACGTTTGCAGGGGGCAGGATAATGGACTGGCAGGAAATTATCGGCGGCGTGACCGCTCCTAAGGGGTATCAAGCAGCCGGAATCGCTGCAGGGCTAAAACCTTCAGGGCTTCCAGATTTAGCGCTGATCCTATCAGAGGTAGAGGCGATCGCCGCTGGTGTGTTCACCACATCTCGAGTGCGTGCTGCCTGCGTAGACTACTGTCGCCAACGTCTCCAAGCTAAAGCCAGTGCCCGTGCCATCCTGTGCAATGCAGGGCAAGCAAATGCCGCAACGGGTGACGGAGGCTGGGCTGATGCCTTAGAAAGTGCGCAGGTGCTAGGTCAAGCCTTGAATATTGCGCCTGAATCTATTCTGCTGGCTTCCACTGGTGTTATTGGTCAACGCATCCGCATGGATGCCCTCAAGGCGGGGATTCCTCAACTGGTAGCATCCACCTCTGAAACAGGCTCGGATGCAGCTGCCAAAGCCATAGTCACTACAGACTTAGTGACAAAATCTATCGCTTTAGAGACAGATATTGGGGGGCGTCCGGTACGAATTGGTGGGATTTGCAAAGGCTCTGGCATGATTCATCCCAATATGGCAACGATGCTTGCCTTTGTAACCTGTGATGCCGTTGTGTCTCCCCCCCTCTGGCAGCAAATGTTGAGCCGGGCAGCAGATCGGAGTTTTAACCAAATCACTGTAGATGGTGATACCAGCACGAATGACTCCCTTATAGCTTTGGCTAATGGTCAATCCCGCACTCCAGCGATTACAGATGTAGGACCAGAAGCAGAGAATTTGGAGGCGATGCTGACAGCTGTTTGTCAGCATCTGGCAAGAGCGATCGCCCGCGATGGCGAAGGAGCCACTTGCCTTGTAGAAGTTGAAGTGAGTGGGGCAACTGATGACAAAGCCGCTCGTCAAGTTGCCAGAACTGTTGCTGGTTCTGCTTTAGTCAAATCGGCTATTTTTGGTCGCGATCCAAACTGGGGACGCATTGCCGCTGCAGTGGGTCGAGCTGGAGTTCCCTTCGAGCAAGAAAACCTCCAAATTAAGTTAGGGAATTTCCTGATGATGGAGAATGGTCAACCCCTGCCATTTGATCGGCAAGCTGCTAGTGCCTATCTGAAACAAGCGGCAGCTGCTGCTTACCTCAAAGAAGATACTGTCTTAATCTCCGTCAACCTAGCAGGTGGTTCTGGGTACGGCAAAGCGTGGGGCTGCGACCTTAGCTATGACTACGTCAAGATTAATGCTGAGTACACAACTTGACACTCCACATGGCTTTAGAAGTCAGAAATCCA
>JAFAVL010000234.1 GCA_019242465.1 Chroococcidiopsidaceae cyanobacterium CP_BM_RX_35
TTTAAAAGCTTTGGCAGATAGATGAGCTGGTACTGGTTGACCGTCAAGGAAGTTATTACATTGCACAATCGGGTTGTTGAAAGGTATGGGGGGAGTTCAGGGGTATTAAATGTAGGGGCATTAGAGTCAACGCTCAATCGCCCCCAAAACTTAGCTTACTATGAGCCAGAGTCAACTATCTGCGAGTTGGCAGCAGCTTATGGGCATGGTTTGGTCAAAAATCATTGTTTCCTTGACGGTAACAAAAGAACAGCTTTTACTGTCATGGGTATCTTTCTATTGAGAAACGGATATGAGCTGACGGCGCCAGAAGTAGAAGCAGTTGAGGTGATGGTTGACCTATCGACAGGCGAACTGTCTCAAGCTGAACTGGCAGTGTGGTTGACGAAACACCTTGAAGTTTTGGAGTAGCAATCAAGGAATGTTGGCCATCCGCCTAGATCTGAGATCGGTCTGTCAAAATCTCATAGCCATTATCTGTAACTAATACCGTATGCTCAAACTGAGCCGATAAAGAGTTATCTACTGTCACTGCTGTCCACCGATCTGGTAGAGTGCGCGTGAACTTGGAACCAGCGTTCAGAATCGGCTCAATTGCTAACGTCATGCCAGCGCGGAGCTTAACATTTGGCATTTCGCGGGTGCGGAAGTTAAAGACTGAGGGTTCTTCGTGCAGATTGCGCCCGACGCCATGCCCAGTAAAATCCTCTACCACAACGAAGCGGTTTGCTTCCACATGGTCTTGAATGGCACCAGCAATGTCGAGCAGGTAGTTCCCAGCTTTAACTTGCTCAATTCCCTGATAAAGAGCCTCTTCTGCTACCCGAATAAGATGAGCTGCTGCTGGAGTCACCTCGCCTACGGCAATAGTGATACAGGAGTCACCGTGATAGCCTTGCTGATAAGCGCCCGTATCGACTTTTAAGACATCTCCTGCCCGAATCACCTTCCTAGGACTAGGGATGCCATGCACAACCTCGTTGTTAATACTAGAGCAGATGGAAGCCGGAAAACCGTGGTAGCCCTTAAAGCTAGGAGTTGCCCCCATCTCGCGGATACGCTTTTCTGCATAAGCATCCAAATCAGCAGTCGTCATTCCGGGTTGTACCAACTCGGAGATTTCTTTGAGTACCGTTGCCACAATCTTTGCCGATTGCCGCATGATTTCGACTTCCCGGGGAGATTTGATTTCAATTCCTCGACGTTTTTTGGAACGGGAGGATTGAGCTGGTTGAGAAAGCAAATTGCTAAGAATGTTCATGAAAATTAAAAGTACGACTGGATGTGCTTCCTGCGATCGCGCAAGTGGAAATTCTACGCTATTGCTCTATAGCGCAATTATCTTGTCTGGGTTAATTCAGAAGTATGCTCTATCTCTAAATTAACCTATCTTTAGCACCTGTTGCGCTTACCGTTACAGAGATGACAAACGCTAGAGCCCTGGTGCTATTCAGCACACATGATGTTTTCCAATGATGACTTACTTTTTGCCTTGCTCTGCTAAACCAGGTGGTCCTACAGTCACAATCACTAAATTGTTTGGTCGGAGCAGCTCTTGATTTCCCTGATTGACCTGGGCAAGGGTGACAGAATTGATTTGTTGGGGAAATTGCCGCAGTTCATCTATTCCTAACCCATTGACTTGATTCATCAAAGTGATGCTAGCTATATTGTCTGGGCTTGCCAAAGAAACAATATAGTCGCTGACAATTGAGCGTTTAGCTGCCTCCACATCAGCCATGGTTACACCTTGTTGGTGGATTTGCTTGAGTAGGGTAATGGTGCTAGAAATTGCCCGTTGAGCATCGTCTGGAGCTGTCTGCATCTCAATCAGGAATGGACCAGCGTGTCGTCCAGCCTGGAAGGAGCTATAGATGCCATAGGTTAAACCCAAGCGATCGCGAATTTCAGTTCCTAACCGACTAGCCAACGTATTGCCACCTACAATCTGATTCAGCACCACTGCAGCATAGTAGCGTGGGTCTTTGCGGTCAATTCCCCTGTACCCCATGAAAGTGACAGACTCAGTTTTACCAGGGAGGACAGGTTGGAGGTGAACAGTTTTAGCAGGCAGCGGCACAGGCGGATAATTCAATTGCGGTGATTGACCACTAGCTTGCCACTTGCCTAGTTGCTGCTCGAGTAGCGATTGAACTTGGTTAGGCTCAAAATCTCCCAAGAGAGTTATCACTGTGTTTTCCGGTTGATAATGCTCTTGGTAAAACTGCACCAAATCGGCACGCCTAATATTCTGCACGCTGGCAGCTGTCGGGAAGGTGTGGAACGGATGAGTATCTGGATAGACCGTTTGTTGAAATGTTCGTTGTGCCAAGACTGAAGGGGTATCCAGTTGCACCTGTAGGGCAGTCAGGGCGCGTTGCTGGCTCAGTTGAAACTCATTGGCTGGAAAGGTGGCATTTTGCAGCACATCGTCCAGCACTTGCACAAGGACAGGTAAATCCGCTGCCAAAGCATAGCCAGCAATATTTACTCCCTCACGACTGGCACCAAATGAGAGATCTGCACCTCTATTTGCTAGAGTTTGAGCAATAGCTAAGGCATCCTTGGTTTTAGTTCCATTCATTAGGTTTTCTGCTGTCAGACTGGCAAGCCCGGCTTTAGCATCAGAGTCAAAAGCGGTTCCAGCCTGGACATAACCAGCGAGCGTTACAGTCGGGTTACTGTGGTCTGGTAACAGCAAAACTTTTAGCCCATTTGCCAGACTTAACTGCTTTGGTAGCTCCTGAAAGCTAGTAGACACTGTTGCCGCTCCCACGGGTGGGAGATACTTTGCTACCTCAGCTGGATTGACTGGTGGACCAAGATTGAAGTGTTCTGCGGTTTGCGTTGCACCTGCTGCCCCAGTCGGTTTACCTGCCACTGCGGTTGGCTCAAATAGGCCAACTGTGCGTGAGGCGGGTGATAAATATTGCTTTGCCACTCGCTGGACTTCCGCAGCAGTTACCTGATTGACGGCTGCCAGGTATCTGTCTGTGTAACGATAGTCTCCAGCAACTGTTTGGTCATTCGCTAGCCGTGTTGCCTGACTAGTCACATCGCGATCTTGCAAAATCAAAGCACTGCGTAACTCCGTCTTGGCTCTGTTCAGCTCTGCTGTTGTTACACCTTTGTTCTGTAGCTCGGCAACCGTTTGGTTTAGTACTTGCTCAATTTCTGCCAAACTTTTACCAGGCGCGGCAGTTGCCGACAGTTCGTACCAGCCGCCAGCAATCAAGTTCTGTGTCCCCCCCCCGAAATCACTAGCTAACCCTGATTGCACCAGCGATTGATAGAGTCGAGAACTTCGCCCCCCTGTGAGAATGTAGTCCATCACGTCCAGTATTGGTACATCCGGATTATTGACAGACGGCAGTGGATACACTTGCTGTAGCAATGGCGCACTTCCTGGCTGTCGCAATACGATTGGTGCCTTAGCGGCAGATGATGCAGGTATCACCTGCTGGTTATGAGAAGACGGAGGAATTTCTGTTCCCCGATTAGGTACCTTACCAAAAATCTCTTTGACTGCTGCTAGGGTTGGCTCTGTCTGAAAATCCCCCACGATCGCTAAAGTCGCATTGTTGGGGCTATAGTAGGTTTTATAGTATTTTTGTACTTCAGCAGGCGTAAATTTTTCTACATCCGACTTAGTGCCTCCCACTGGCAGACCATAAGGTTGATTCGGAAATGCAGCACGCATCACTGCGCGATCTAATCGATAGCTAGGATTATTCTCATACCCTTGTAATTCAGAGATGACCACTCGCTTTTCGCTTGCCAGTTGACTCGGTCCAAGCACAGAGTTGTGCATCCGGTCAGCCTCTAGTGTCAGCACCGCCTGCAGCTTGTTGCGCTCTACAGTATCGAAGTAAGCAGTTTCATCATAGCTAGTGAAGGCATTAGAATCACTGCCTAGCGCGTTAAACAGACGACCATATTGGATTGGGCGGTCTGTTGTGCCTTTAAACATCAAGTGTTCTAACTGGTGAGCAATACCATTTAAGCCGGGAGCTTCATTACGCGATCCTACCCGATACCACACCTGCACGCTCACGACTGGAGCAGTATGCACTTCCTTAGTCAAGACAGTCAGACCATTTTCCAGCACAGTTTTGCGAACGCCCTCGGTTACAGATAGCGTCTCTGAGGTAACTGCTTGTGAGGACGTAGCAGCCACCTGAGCTTGCGCTCTTGAGTCGAGGCGGTTGGGGTCGGTCGCACCGACCCCTCTATGCGCCGTGCTGGAGCTACCTCCAGCGAACCCTTGAGTAGCAACCATCTTGCCACTAAACAACAGTGTCGCACTCAGGCAGATGCCAAACAGTAGCAACAGAAAACGATATCGACGTAGCAAGGAAGACACAGACATGAATTTTGTGACAAACAGTGGATTTGACTATAAAAATCTTAACCGAACCCTGATATTCTGTTCTACTCAGGATTTAAAACTCGAATAAACTCAAGCGGTAGACCATCAGCATCGGCGATAAAAGCAACCTCATAGACGCGATCGCCAATTTGTTGCTGCGTTGGCTCTAACAGCACCTTCAGTGGCTGGAGCTGTTCTGGTTGAGCCGCAGACGTCTCGAGAAAGCGTGCCTGCAATGCCGTCAACCAACTGGGCAAATCTGTTGCTTGAGCGGTGATGTCAAACGACAAATGGTAGTAGCCAACATAATGCTCATCCCCAAAAGCATCTGGGGCGGGGTGCGGTTGGGGGATTTGGAGTAACTCAATTCGTCCACCTAGTCCTTCCATCCAGCAAGCTAAGGTGTAGCCAGTGGTAAAGCGTTCGCAAACCCGAAATCCTAGCTGTTCGTAGAACGCGATCGCGCGATGAATATCCGCAGTCCGGATTGAAGCGTGATGCATCTACCTATACCTACTCAAACAACCGAAAATAGGGGTACCGGACTGGAACGCCAGGCTCTTTTTCCAGGTCGAAATTGATCACATCCCAGCACGGTTCCTCTTGGGACTCAGGACTAAATTCTACTGGTAAACCGTACAGACGCGGTCGAGTCGGCTCTGACTGCCCACGCCACGGCGCACTGCGCTCTAGGTAGCCACTAATTAATTCCTGATAGCGACGGGCAATGATTACGCGAGTGGCTCGATAGCCTTGGGTGTAGAGCCGGTCTAGCGCCTCATGGATTTCAAATCGAATCCCATCTGGATGGGTATGTTGCCGATACCATTGATTATTCCAGCGTCGCCAGTGGCGTCCTGACTGGAGATGTAGCAGCTCTTCAGTTTTCGGGTCGGCTTCAAAGGCACCATGACGCGGACACAGATAAGTGTCCGTCAACGTCAGTGCCGGAATAGTTTGGCGGCAGTGAGGGCACTGAATTTCTGGGCCAAAAATTGGGTACTGCAAGCCTGGATTCATCATGAAGGGCGGACGACCATATTTTCTTAGCACCAGCACCAGTTGTTCTTTGACACTCCTGCATCTTTAAGCAGCTGAGGATTCTTAGAACCACAAGCTGCCTCAAAATCAGGTTTCAGAGAGTGATATCCTGGTTTTGCAGTCTTGCCACCGACCCTTGAAGCGTTTAGTAACTCAACGCAGTTGCTGGAGTCAGTTCCGCGAGCTTACTTTGAGCAAGCCCAAGGTTTGGAGTTTTGACTGTATTCCTGGCTATCCTATCCAATATACTACCGTGTCTAACTACTGGCCTCCACCCGACCTTTCTCTTGCCGCCTTTGTCGCGGAGAACGCAGTTGTCATTGGCTGGGTCAAGCTGGCTGCTGGAGCTAGCGTCTGGTACGGAGCGGTTTTGCGCGGTGATGTAGAGCGAATTGAAATTGGAGAATGCACAAATATTCAGGATGGGGCAATTCTACACGGCGATCCTGGTCAACCAACGATTTTGGCTGACTACGTGACAGTAGGTCATCGCGCTGTCGTGCATTCGGCTCATATTGAGCGGGGCAGTTTGATTGGGATTGGGGCAGTGGTGCTAGATGGAGTCCGGGTGGGAGCTAGTAGCATTATTGGTGCTGGGGCAATAGTCAACAAAGATGTGCCATCGCGCTCACTTGTTGTGGGAGTGCCTGCTAAGCGGCTGCGCGAGGTTTCAGACGCAGAAGCTGCAGACTTACTTGAACATGCCCGTCGTTACAAAAAGTTAGCTTTGGTTCACGCTGGCAAGGGCACAGAATTGGGATTTTCTATCAATAAACCGTACTCTAACCCCTCCACCACTGCTTGGTAAGAAGCTGCCAAAATATTCGTGGACACGCCTACTGTAGTCCAGCGTTGATGACCATTTCTTGACTCCAACAAAACGCGGGTTTTAGCTGCCGTACCACTGTGTCCATCTAGAATCCGTACTTTGTAATCTGTTAGTTCAAAGGTCGCAATCTGTGGGTAAAAGTTGACAAGAGCTTTACGTAATGCGGCATCTAGCGCTGCTACTGGACCATTTCCTTCAGCGGCTTCCAGAATGTCTTGCCCTTTGACAGCAACCTTAACTGTAGCTAGGGCATTGCTCTTAAAACTTTCTATACCTGGCGCTAAGTCGCAGTGAACTTGAAAGCCCTTGATCTCAAACAACTGTTGCCGTCTTCCTAGCCCTTCACGCAGCAATAAATCAAAACTGGCTTCAGCTGCCTCAAATTGATATCCTTCACTTTCAAGATCCTTAAGGCGCTGTAAAATTTGGCGAGCAGCTGGGTTGTGTTTATCTAGTTCAATGCCAAAGTTACGGGCTTTTGCCAAAACATTGCTGAGTCCAGCTTGCTCGGAGATGACAATTCGGCGGTTGTTGCCAACTTGATTTGGCTCAATGTGTTCGTAAGTCAAGGGGTTACGCTCAACAGCTGATACATGAATGCCGCCTTTGTGGGCAAAGGCAGAGCGTCCGACAAAAGCAGCGTGTTCATCGGGTGCGAGATTCACCACTTCACTAATGAAGCGACTAGCTTGTGTCAGTTGAGCTAGCTGATGCTCTTGGAGACAGCTATAGCCCAACTTAAGTTGCAAATTAGGAATCAAAGAGCAGAGGTTGGCATTTCCGCAGCGTTCACCATAGCCATTGATCGTGCCTTGAACCATCTTGGCACCCTCCATCACGCCAGCTAGGGCATTTGCCACTGCCGTATCTGCATCGTTGTGAGTATGAATACCTAGTTGAGTTTGAGGTGGGACTGCCTTGACGACATCTCGGACAATGGTACTAATTTCATCAGGTAAGGTGCCGCCATTGGTGTCACACAGCACCAGCCATTCCGCCCCGGCAGTGATCGCTGCCTCTAACGTTTGAATAGCGTAATCTGGATTGCGCTTATAACCATCAAACCAATGTTCCGCATCGTAAAGCACATGGCGTCCGGCAGAACGCAGGAACTCAACCGTATCCTGGATCATTGCCAAGTTTTCTGCTAGAGAACACTTCAGCCCTTCAGTCACGTGAAGGTCCCAGGACTTGCCAAAAATAGTTACCCAACGAGTCCCAGCAGCGAGAATTGCTTGCAGCATCGGGTCTGCTGCTGCTGTGATACCGGGACGACGAGTGGAGCAGAAGGCTACCACTTCTGCTTGAGTCAGCGGTTCTTCTTGTATTTGCCAGAAAAATTGCACGTCCTTAGGATTCGCTCCAGGCCATCCTCCCTCAATGAAGGGAATACCTAATTGGTCTAGCCTCCGGGCAATCCGCAGTTTATCTTCAATTGACACGGATAGCCCTTCGCGTTGAGTGCCATCCCGGAGGGTGGTGTCATATACCCATAGCCGATTTGAGGTAGCTGCAGTCATGGAGCAAAATTAGGTAAGGTCAAGACGCCAAAGACAATGTTTAAGGCACTGGGAAAAATATGTGCTCTACCGCTCATCATAAGGGACAGGGAAACGAATTGAACAGGTTAAAACCAGGCATCATTAAAGATGGTTATTGACGTGGGAGCTGATTTGACACAGGGTCAGATACACCGATTAAAAGCAGACCTACCGATTAATCAAATTGCTATTGTACGAGCGCTGCCAGGGCTGGGTGACTTACTCTGTGCTATCCCAGCCTGGCGATCGCTACGAGCAGCACTGCCAGAGACGCAAATTACATTGATTGGTCTACCCTGGGCGCAGAGTTTTGTAGAACGCTTTAGTCAGTATCTCGATCGCTTTCTGGAGTTTCCTGGTTATCCGGGTATTCCTGAAGTGGCACCACCGATCAGACAACTGCCAGCCTGCTTCGCTAATTTCCAGAAAGAAGGCTTCGATTTAGCACTACAGATGCATGGTAGTGGCATTGTCAGTAATTCATTCACGGCACTGCTAGGTGCTCGTGTCAATGCTGGGTTTTATTTGCCTGGTCAGTATTGCCCAGATCCAAAGCGCTTCCTACCTTACCCAGCCAACGAACCTGAAGTATGGCGTCACCTGCATTTAATGAAGTTCTTAGGAATACCGCTTCAGGGGACAGAACTTGAATTTCCTTTACGGGAAGAAGACTTTTGGGCACTGCACAATATCGACGTGGTACGAAACCTGCAAGATAGTGAGTATGTTTGCGTTCACCCTGGGGCGAGTACGAGCGATCGCCGCTGGTT
>JAFAVL010000363.1 GCA_019242465.1 Chroococcidiopsidaceae cyanobacterium CP_BM_RX_35
TATCTCCAGACCAACCCTGCGTAAGTGGATACGTCGTTACGAACATTTAGGATTGGAGGGACTGAAAGACCAAAGCCGTCGTCCTAAATCCTGTGCTCCCAAAAAGGTATTAGAGCAGCCAAAGGCATGGATTTTAGAACTGAGAGCCAAACGCAATTTAGGGGCAAGACGGATTCAAAGTGAACTATTGCGACTGCATGGATTCTCTTTGTCACTGGCAACTATCCACAAGGTCTTAACAGCGGCAAATGTCAAACCCTTGAAAGCGACGCGGCGCTTAAGAAAAGGTAAGCGCCGTTATCAAAAAGACATTCCCGGTGAGAGAGTCCAAATGGATGTCTGTAAGATTGGACCCAAGCTTTATCAGTACACAGCCATTGATGACTGTACTCGTTTCAAAGTTATCAAGCTTTATCCCAATAAAACGGCTGCCAGTACCGTAGCTTTTATTGACTCGGTGATGGCACAGATGCCTTTTCCCATCCAGCGGTTTCAAACCGACCGAGGAGAGGAGTTCATGGCTCATAAAGTGCAACGTCGTTTGATGAAATTAGGGATCAAGTTCCGTCCTAACAAACCGCGCTCACCTCATCTGAATGGTAAAGTCGAGCGCACTCAGCGTACCGATTTGGAGGAGTTCTATTGTCTTGTCGATCTCAAGTCAACTGACTTATCTAAACAATTACAAGCATGGCAAGATTACTACAACCACCAACGCAAACATGGCTCCCTTAACCAAACACCTTGGCTCAAATGGCAGTTGCTTCAAGTTAAAACTCCAACCCAAGAGTCGGTGAGAGCATCTTACGACTTAAGCTCTGAAAGAATTCGCCACCGGGACTACCGCACAGATATAGGAAAACCCAGAAAAGTCATCTGCTTATAATGCAATTTATCTTCTCCTGGAAGCATATGTTAATCGGGCTTTAGGATTGTAACGATGTGTGTAAATCTCACAGAGCAACTTAAGACCCTTCTAAATGAACAGAAAACAGTCGAGGGGAAGGAAAGAGTGCAAGCGTTGTACTTACTGAAACTGGGTCAAGTCAAAACAATACAGCAGCTAGCTGTTGTGATGGGACGGGACCGGACAACTGTGCAAAGATGGCTACGTCAATATCGGGAGGGAGGGATAAGCCAACTGCTGCAACGTCAGGAGCGACTGGGGCGAAAACCAGACATAGCCCAATGGGCACAATCCGCTTTAAGGAAACGGTTGTGTGAGCCAGAGGGATTTAATAGCTATGGGGAGGTCAAAGACTGGTTAGAACAAAAGTTGGGAGTGAGCGCCAGTTATAAAGTGGTGCATGATACAGTTCGTTATCGATTGAAAGCTAAACTGAAGCGACCAAGACCGCAAAGTTTAGGGCATAACCCAAATCTTGCCGAAGCCTTTAAAAAAACTTGTCAATCGACTTAGAGTTGTTGAAAAGCTACTACAGCAATCAACTAGCTGCTGAGAAACCGAAATCTGTGCGTTATTGGTGTCAAGACGAAAGCCGATTTGACTTGCTCACAATTCCGGGAAGAAAAATTACTGCTACGGGAGTCAAACCAGTAGGAAAAGTGCAATGGGAGTCAGAACGGTACTATTTATATGGACTGGTAGAGCCCAAGAGTGGAGAAAACTTTTTCTGGGAATTCTCTCACATGGATAGTGCTTGTTTTCAAGTATACTTGCGAGAGTTTGCCCATGCCTATCCTGAAGATTTACACATTATACAGTTGGATAATGGAGCCTTACACAAGGCAAAGAAGTTACAGGTACTCCCTAATATTTTGCTGTTGTTTCAACCAGCTCATAGTCCTGAGTTAAACCCAATTGAAAGGTTATGGGAACACTTCAAGGGGCAATTGAAATGGCAGGTGTTTAAAGACCTCAAACACTTGCAGGAACGAGTCAGTGAACTGTTGAGGAATTTAGGACAAGAAGTCATCGCATCCTTGACAGGATGGACATATATTCTTGAGGCTTTATTTGTAGTAGGTATTTAAGAAAATGGTATCGACTAAAAGAGATTAAACCCATGCCTAACAGTAACCCTAACATTCTGGTGATTTGGGGGGATGACATTGGTATCACCAACCTGAGCTGCTACAGCGACGGGATGATGGGCTATCGCACGCCTAACATCGATTGCCTGTCTTTGATTGCCGTCGGTACGTTCGCGGTATTCTTAGCATTAAGAGAATATCGGCTTTCCTCAATTCTATAAATCGCTTTATCCTCGTGGCTGTGGATTTCAACAGTCTTATACGGTTTTTAACTATTAAAATTTATCTCTCAAATGAGCTATGACCGATTCCACCTCTATGCCCCATCCCCCTAATACTCAAGCTGAACTCGCCAAAGAGCGCAACCGGGCTGCCGCTGAACGAACCCTGATGGCATGGATTCGGACTAGCCTGTCTCTCATCAGTTTTGGGTTTGGAATTGACAGTATTGTCAGTGCAATTCGCAGCTTTCAAGCTACTGAAAACATTAATCCAGTTCGATTCTCTCGCATTTTTGGATTAGCATTCATCGCTTTAGGCGTCTATGCCATGATTGTGGCAGCGATCGAACACCGTAGAGAATTACGACAAATTCAGCGCAATGCCGACTATTTCTATGACCCGCGTCGTTCCTTGGGATTCACTGTAGCATTCGCACTCATTGCCATTGGTAGCTTCGCGTTTATTGGAATTCTATTCCGGGCATTTACAACCGTACCTTCTTAAATTTCGCTGCATCGTGACAATGACTTTACCTTATAAAACCACCAATGATACAACCGAACTAGCCAAAACACGAAATCGCCTAGCCGCCGATCGCACTCTTGCAAGTTGGATGCAAAATTCTTTGGGATTAATTGGATTTGGTGCGGGATTTCAGACCATATTGGAGGCGGTTAATCGCTCTTTCCCTCAAAATCATTCAGTGATTAACCAAAACATTACTTATGCAATCGGTTTAAGCGCGATCGGATTGGGCATTTTTCTGCTGATTCCTGTCCTGATTCCATACCGTAATTACATCAAATCGCTAGAGCGGGAAGAATTCTCAAATTATCCTCCTCGTTTGTTCAACCTAAAGCTTCTGACCATGTCAATCACACTGTATGGATTCATCGCCCTGATTGCTGTTTGGTTTGTTCATTCTTGGAAATAGACAGCAAGGAGATCGAACCAATGCCCAACGGTAAACATAACATCCTCATTATTGATGGAGATGACATCAAAGCATTTTGCAATCGTTATAGAGCTAAAAAGTAATTAAAGTAGACTACTAGGTTTCAAAACGACTATGAATTACTGGAATCGCATCCACTTCCGTAAGTCCAAGTTTTTCACTACAGGAGCTGCTCTTTTCCTGCTGTCGGGATTGATATTAACAACTCATATCCCGACTCTTGCCGCTAGTCAGCATGTTTCTCCGGCAACGAGTGTGCCGCCAAGCTCACTAGAACTGGGACCAGATAAGATCTTTACCTATTTCTTTGTGATGCTGGGACCAATCAAGCTTCTTGCTCCATTTGTAAATCTGACGTACAATACCGACAATTCCTTTCGACGACAACTCGCCTTCCGCGCCTTTTTATTCTCTTGCATCGCGGGTGTTGTGGCCGCACTCATCGGTCAATGGCTCTTGGTGAAGTGGGGTGTCTCGCTTCCTGCCTTGCTAATTGCGGAGGGCATTGTGCTGTTTCTGATCGCTTTACAGATAGTCCTACAGCAATATGAGCCACCGATAAAGGAGCAGAGCGCACCATCAACTCCGTCCCTGGCTACAGCCTTTGCCCCACTAACTTTCCCCACAATTATCACTCCTTATGGAACAGCAGCGCTGATCCTCTTGCTGGCAGCCAGGACAACGAGAGATGACTTTGCTGTCCTCGGCATATTTCTAACCATCATGGTCATCAACCTGCTGGCAATGTTGTTCGCCCGTCAGATTCTCCAACTCGTGGGCCTAACTACCTTGCGGATTTTAGGGGCAGTACTCGGGATTTTGCAGGTCGCACTAGCCATTCAGATGCTCATAGCAGCCGTACGCTTGCTTGCTGCAAACTGGTCTTAAGATAGACAATGCGTTTCAATCGTTAGTTTGTTTGGAACCAGCGCATGTAGACAATCCTTCCTCTAGTGCATTGAGGACAACGTCAGTCAACACTTTAACGCGGTTTTTGCAAGCATTCGTCTCTGCTGAGCGAAAGGTGCCATTCTCCCAATACTTGTTGCTGCTAGCTCCACCGCCGCAAACTCCAAAGTATGAACAAGTCTGCTGACACATCTCTATTCCTGTTGTTATGTCTTGATAAATTTGCTGAAACTTTTCGCTGTCGCACACCGATTCCAATGTGTTGTGCAAAACGTTTCCTAGAATAAAGTCTCCATATCGATCGGTCTCGATCGACAATAGCTCTGGATCGAAGGTAGAAAAGTTGCCCTTGTGGTCTATGTTGACAATCGCAAACGGTCGGTTCATCTCAGTATTGGTCGCACGTTCTCCCATATAAATCAGACTACAAATCTCCTCAAATTCTCGCAGCTTGAACTCTCCTTTTGTTCGAGCAACCAGTTGCCAAAATCGTTTGATGAACGCACGATAGGGCTCTTCGATTGCCGCATGATTGAGAGAAGAGGAGCGATGCACACCTTCGGTTTCTTCCATGTTGAACCCAACGTTGGTGATGCCATTGTCCATGAAAAACTGGAAAATCTCGTCGGCATAGGCTAGAGAATCCTGAGTGAGGATAGCGATCGCACTAAAGTCAAGCTCGTTTTGTTGCAGGTAGGCAATGCCGCGCATTGTGCTGGCATGAGTTCCTAACCCTTTGCGCGTTTTACGATGAGCATCATGAATGAATGCCGGACCGTCAATGCTTACCCCCACATGCACATTATGTTGCTTGAATAAATCGCACCAGGCTTGATTAATCAGCGTGGCATTTGTCTGAACCGTATGCCTGACTTTGCAGGGCTGGGTGTTATGTAGACGCTCGGCGTCACTGATGCGGTCAAACACTCCTTCATAAAAGGCAATGGGAACAGCCAAGGGTTCCCCTGCGTGCCAGCAAACCGTGAAGTCTTGCTTGAGAAACTGACTGGTGAAGAGTGCTTTGAAGATAGGTTGAATTAAATCCAGAGAGAGCAGATGTTTGGATTGGCGATCTGGCAGATAGCAGTAATCACAGTTGAGGTTGCAGAAGGAGGTGGGTTGGATTACCACTAAACGAATTGGACCAAAACTCGAACGATCGAATAATTTATGCTGTCTAGTATCAATTTCATCCTGAGAATAACCATTTAAGCTTGCAGTCATCATCTCTCCATCTCCTTAAGTGAGTGGTGCCAGCAGTCGATTGCCAGGCTGCCTTTACGAATCGTTAATCATGCCAGTCAAAGAATCGCTGCCCATCTCCCCAACCATTGCGCCAGGGGTCTGAGTTTTTGAATTGACCGCCATGCTGTCGCCCATCAAACCAGCCATTATCACGGGAGCGCCTCCAGCCTCGATCGTCGCCATCGGCAAAGCCCTTGGCGATTGTTAATTCGTTCGCACCCAACTCACTGGTTTCTGGAAGCTGTTGTTCTCGCTCTCGGATCAGTGCAGTGAGCCTAGATAACCGTTCCTCAATCGTCTGCGGCGCTGACTCCGCTGCAGAAGCCGGTGTTGTTGGAGGAATGTTAAAGGCTGACAAGGATAGTAAAAAGCCAACTAAACTGATTCTGTTCTTCATACGGACTTCTCTTTGGAGTGATACTGTATTTCTAAACTTTTGCTATTGGCAAAATTGTGCGATACCCAATACTTAGCGCTGAGAGGTATTCTGCCTTGCGTCCTCTGCCGGAGACACTCCAGCATGGGTTTCAATTTCAAAGGCAAAGAACGATCTGATTGTCTCGGGAGTTACCGGCGTCAGTCCATCAGGACCAAACCAGTGATTAATAATTTTCACTGAACGATTCTCACCCGTTAAATACCCCTGCATTAGCCCAATAATTGTTTGGTTGACTAGCTGCAGAAAACTCGAGTTGTTTTGCGGTACAACACAGCCTACGCCGTAGCGCGCATATGGGGAATCGGGCACCAGCTTATAGTCGTTGGGGTTAGGTTGAGCCTGCCGAGTGCCATCCAGGATGAGGGTATCTCCGGCAATTGCATCAACTTGTCCCTGGTTGAGGGCGGCAACCGCTTCCTTGACGCTCCTGAAATTCTTCACGAGCTTTACCTGTGGCTGTAGTCGGTGGAGAATGTCTTCTGCTGGAGAATCAGGTGCTACCACAATCCGTTGACCGACCAGCGATGCTGGAGTTGCCAAGGTGCTCTTTTTTTTGACTAGGAGTCGCAGACCGGAAATGGTGTTACTGATGGAAAAATCGACAAACCGAGCACGCTCCCAAGTAAAACCTACGTTGCAGGCAATGTCGATGGTGCTGTTTTGAATCTGCGGGATCAAGTCACTTGCACCGTCTTCGCTGATGTTAATAGGGTGTGTTAAGAGTTCGATGGGTTTGCCTAATTGCTTCTCTAATGACTGTTTGACAAGATCGAGGGTGTCTACAGAATAGCCGACGAGCTGCTGATTACCATTCACGTAGGAATAAGGAATTGTATCAAACTGGATACCCACATTTAGATAACCAGTGCGTGCAGCTTTTTCGATAACAGTTTCAGCTTTTACCATACTGGGAAAAACTACAGCAAGCAGGAAACTTAACAGAGCGATCGAGCATTTGCTGGGCATGCTTATTACTTATCAATGGGTTAATGGGACGCTATCAAGTTGCTCAAATAGTTATCTAAATAAGATACTATTCTTCAATGGAGCAGAGCAATGGGTAGAATTAAGCAGAAAGTTGAGTGGTCAGTACATTACCATCTTGCCGTGAGGGACAAAGCCTTCAGTAATAAGCTCTGCAACCAACCCACAATCTTTCTGCCAAATGCTTCACTCCCTACCCATTCCTTATCTTTTACTTAACTTCTCAAACTAGGTGTTTAACTTCAAACTTCAATCCGTCTGATTCTGCCAGTATCTAATTAATGAATTTTGTCAGCATCAAGA
>JAFAVL010000430.1 GCA_019242465.1 Chroococcidiopsidaceae cyanobacterium CP_BM_RX_35
CTCTCGTCAAAAACATCGGGGAATGAGTTGGTCAACCAAAGGTAGTAAAGCTTTATGTCTACTCAATGTGGCTGAACTTAATGGGCGATGGCAGCAATTGTGGTTCTCCACTCAGTCAGCCTGATCACCGGAAAATTTACAGTAGGATTCTTTACAGCTCATTGGGACCGTGCCTGCTGCTTTTTCTCCAAGTGTGTTAGAAACTTCGGCTTTTAATACCGGGAAAGCTGGTAACTTAAGTATAGTTACCTCCAGGTTGCTAGCTCAAAATGGTGGAAGGGTAGATACCGCGACCTTGTCAAGCGGTCAAGCTGGTAATCTTATGATTACAGCTTCTGATACTGTTGAAGTAAGTGGGGTTGTGCAAGGATCGAGGAATTCCAGTCTTATTGACTCATCCGCAAATATTCTAGATGCAACTCTCCAAAAAATTTACAACTTACCTCCTGTACCAAGTGGAGATGCCGGTAACTTAACTATTAGTACGAGGAAATTGAGCGTTATAAACGGTGCTAGTATCAGCGTTCAGAACCAGGGTCCTGGTCAAGCTGGAGCACTCAAAATTAACGCTGACTCAATCTTCCTAGAAAACAAAGGTAGCATTACCGCCGCCTCCGTTTCTGATGAAGGCGGCAACATTTTCTTAAACGCACAAAATTTGCAGCTACGCCATAACAGCACCATTACTGCCACAGCAAATGGCGGCAGCGGCAATGGCGGTAATATTACTATTGACACTGGTACATTAGTCGCACTTGAAAATAGCCCAATCACTGCTAATGCCTTTATGGGACGTGGTGGGAATATCCAAATTAAAGCGCAAGGTATCTTCCGATCGCCAGATAGTCCTATTACAGCCAGCTCTCAGTTCGGCATCAACGGTACTGTACAGTTCAACATCCCCGCTGAACTCAACTTCGCCCGTGCCTCATCTACCCCTACTCCACCACTACAAAGCCCCCAAGTCACAGCAGTTTGCCCAAGTGGTGCTGGTTCACAGAGTAGCTTAGTTAATTCTGGAACTGGCGGTATACCACCCTCAGCCGATAGTACTCTCATTAGCACCGCTACTTGGCAAGATAACTTTACCCCCACTCATAAGAATCAGGTGGTGAAACATAAAAAACATAGTTCTGAAAGACATTTGCCAATGCCAGCCACGGGTATAGCAATCCGTTCAGACGGAAGCGTGGCTTTTGTTGCCGCTAATTCAAGCACTCCTGTTGGTACTTCTTCGGGTTGCTCTGAAGCCAACGCCAATAGATAAACGTTTAGTGTCAGACTAGAAGTAGCTGTTCAGCTTAATCTGACACTCGGGGCATGGTGGCATGACTAGCAAAACAGGGTTAGGCATTAAGGAATTGCTGCATGAGCAGCGATCGCAGATTCTCGCCATTGCAGAAAAGCATGGAGCCTACAATGTACGGGTGTTTGGTTCAGTGGCGCGGGGTGAAGCGACGGAAGACAGCGACATTGATTTTTTGGTTGACTACAACTTGGAAAAAATCACTCCCTGGTTCCCTGGAGGGCTACTAATTGATTTGGAACAACTACTTAATCGTAAGGTTGATATCGCTACAGTAGATATGTTGAAGGAACGCATTCGCGATCGCGTTTTGCATGAGGCTGTATCGCTTTGAGACGAGAGACTGAGCGGTTGCAGGATATATTAGATGCAATTGCAGCAATTGAGCGATATGCCAGCCAAGGTAGGCAGACATTCGACGAGCAGGAACTAATTCAGGTTTGGGTTATTCATCATCTCCAGGTTATAGGAGAAGCATCAAATGCATTATCTGTTGATTTGATCAACCGATATTCCGAGATACCATGGGTACAAATTGTGGCGTTCAGAAACATTGTGGTGCATGAGTATTTTCGGGTATCGCTTAATTTAATCTGGGCAATCCTACAGAACGATCTACCTCCGTTGAAGGTAACAGTTGAAAGGATATTGCAAGAGCTTGGAGAAGCTTGAGTTTGACTTTCATCAAGTTATTAAAGTTCTTGCATAAGTGGGAGTTGTGGTAGAAGTAGTAGGTTCATAGAAGCCAAATTATGACCTACTCTCGATACCAGCAGCTCAAGCCAGAAGATTTCAAGCGACTGTGTGGAGTCCACCATCAAACATTTACCCGTATGGTGAGCGTGCTGGAAGAGCAGGTCGAGCAGAAAAAAAAGAAACCTGGTAAACCTAGTAAGCTGAGCGTTGCCGAGCAGGTGCTGATTAGCTTGGAGTATTGGCGGGAGTACCGCACGTACTTCCATATTGGACAAGCTTGGAAAGTTCATGAGTCAACCGTTTCACGGATTGTCAGAAAAGTCGAAAATGCGCTCATACGAGCAGGCATATTTCAGTTGCCGGGGAAAAAACAACTCCTTGACCTCGAATCAGCAGCCAAGCTTGTAGTAATTGATGCTACAGAAACACCGATACAGCGCCCAGAAAGGGGACAAAAGCGATTCTATAGCGGAAAGAAGAAACGGCATACCCTGAAAACTCAACTAGTGGTAGACCCCAAAACTAAGGCGGTGATTTGTACCACGTTTGCTACTGGGAAAGAGCATGATTTTCACCTATTTAAGCGCAGTCAAGTTAAGCTCAAACAAGAGACGCAATGTTTAGCAGACAGGGGCTATCAGGGGATACAGAAGCTGCATGCTAACAGTCGGTTACACAAAAAGAAGCGCAAAGGTGTGCAGCTGAGTCAGGCAGACTGGCAGATGAATCGGGACATAGAAAGAGTGCGCTGCACCTGTGAACACATCATCGGCAGACTTAAAGTGTTTAGGATTTTGGCGGAGAAATATCGGAATCACAGAAAGCGATTTGGGTTGAGATTTAATCTGATAGCTGGGCTGTACAACTACGAATTGAGACTGTAAAGTGGTTTGTGTCAGAGGTCAAAACAAGATCTAATGAACTAATCACCTGAGACAACAATATGACCTTTCGACCCGAATTAATTGACGAGCTGCTCAAAGAATACCGTAATCCAGAAGACCTGATGGGAGAAGGTGGA
>JAFAVL010000807.1 GCA_019242465.1 Chroococcidiopsidaceae cyanobacterium CP_BM_RX_35
TATCATCACTGTTGCATCCGTAAACAGAACATGACAAAAACTTAAATTAATGTAAATCTTCTTAAGACAATCCTCAGCTGATTCTTCAGCTTCTCCCTTGTATGACTCTGAAGACGTGTTTTAACAAGGCATACCTTGAGAACTACTAGTATCTGCCTGAAGGCATCGAGTTATTTAGGGGCGAATTACGTGATAATTCTCCAAGGACCTTTGCTTGTTCTACTAGAGCTTCCGTCAGTTAAGTAAGAGGAAGAATTCTTTCTGTGAAAATGAACCAGAATAATCCTTCCCTACTTGGCTAGACCATGTTCGAGTGCAAATCGAACTAACTCAGTTCGGCTATTGGTGCCTGTCTTACTGAATAATCGGCTAACATACTTTTCCACGTTGCGGACGCTGGTTTCTAAGCGCCGAGCAATCTCTTTGTTCATCAACCCTGCCGCTACCAAGTCCAAAACGCTCTGTTCCCTGGGCGTCAAATCAATTTTGATCGGTGATGGATTTTGGGGAATAGCATTCCGCTGGGTTAAGATGGCCTTAATTTGAGCGATCTGATTGGCAAGATCGGCAACAGTCGCATCGCCGCCCTCGCCGTTGCCCTGAGCTGTTATTCCCCGACGCTCCAGCAAGTTTTCAACAATAGCCACTAATTCATCAGGATCGAACGGTTTCGGGAGATAGGCATCACATCGGGCTTGATAGCCTTGAATGCGATCGCTCGTCATACCTTTAGCGGTTAATAAAACGACTGGCAGCGCTTTGAAGCGAGGATCTTCCCGCAGTTGTTTGAGGAACTGATAGCCATCTACAACTGGCATCATGATGTCAGAGATTACCAAGTCAGGAGTATTTTGCTGCATCAACTCCCATCCTTCACGGGCGTTACTAGCAACTTGAACAGCGAAACCACTCTCTTGTAAATAGTCTTTGACAGCTTCACGCAATCCCGGTTCATCGTCAACCAGTAACAATCGTGCTGACATCTAAGTTTTCCTTGCCGCTAATCTATTTCCAATTTAGCGAAATTAAAAAGTTAACGGTACACCGCCGTTGTGAATTGGCGGTGCCTGTATATGACTGCCGCTGCGGTTACTGCGCACCCACTGATTTTAATGGTTGTGTAGACGGGTACTCAGCAAAGGAGTTGTTGGCTAGGATTGCAATCGCCCGTGCATATTGTGGGTCCTCTGGAGTGGCAATCAACGCTGGGTTAGCCGCCAACTGCTGCTGCTGAGCTTCGGTCAATTCAATCTTGATATTCGGTGTAATCCCCTTATGGTTAATATCTGTACCATCTGGCGTGAAGTAATGAGCAATTGTCACTGCCAAGCCAGAACCATCTGAAAGCGAATGCACTGACTGAACTAAGGCTTTACCAAAGGTTTTACTGCCGACAAGGATGGCACGGCGATTATCCTGGAGGGCACCAGAGAGAATCTCGCTAGCACTTGCTGAGTTACCATCTACCAATACCACCAATGGCAGTTTTGTCAACTGCGTATGATTGGCTTTAATTTCCTCACTATTTCCTACGCGATCCACTGTGCGGACAATGGCACCATTGTCTAGCCACATGCGAGCAATTGCTACACTTGAATCCAACAACCCACCAGGATCGCCTCTCAAATCCAAAACATATCCATCAACCTGCTTCGCTTTCAACGCCGCGATCGCCTTCCGCATTTCATCGGGGGCTGGGGCACTGAATTCTGCTAAGCGGATATAGCCAATGCGCTTATTGCCTTCTTGCTTCAAGTTGTAGCTAACTGTCGGCACCTCAATATTCGCTCGGGTTAGTTTGACATCGAAGTTACCCTGTCCCTGTCGCCCAATTTTCAAGGTGACTGGTGTCCCGGCTTTGCCACGAATCAGCTTTGAGGCATCCTCGATTTTCATCCCTTGTGTCGGCTGCCCATCGATCGCCAAGATCTCGTCCCCCGACTGAATCCCAGCTTTGATAGCTGGCGAGTTCTCAATTGCTTGTACTACTGTTAACCGCTTGGTTCTTTCATTCAGTTCCATCCTGATCCCAATCCCAGACAGTTCCCCTGAGGTTTGGTCTGTCAGTTCTTGGTACTGTTTGGGGTCAAGAAACCGCGTGTAGGGGTCGCCTAACTGTTTCAGAGCGGCCCGAATAGCGGTATAAGCTTGTTCACGCGAGGTGTAGTTGCGATTAAGCAAGCTTTGTCTGGTAGCTTGCCAGTTGACGTGATTGAAGCTGCCATCAACATATTCGTGGTTAACAAGCTGCCAGACTTCATCAACCACAGCCTTAGGACTATCTTGAAGAGCAGCACTCACTGAGCGAGGCCAGATGGGACCGCATAGAGATAGAGCGGCAGCCGTAGCAGTAGCTCCTCCAAAGAAGGCAACTTGGAGCAGCGGGAAGCGTCTTGAAGATTGGAACATTGATATTGGGCGAGGGTAGGAGGAAAGTTAACAGCTAATTTACTTAGACAGGAATACAGCTTGGGAGGTGCATCTCTATAGATGCTACACTCTGCTAGTCATTTTTGCTGTAAATCAAGTCCAAGGTTTGGCGATTGAAATATATCTTGGAACAAGTCGTCTTAAATTATTCAGAATCGCTTCACTAAACTCTAGCAATTTTGTGACAGTTTCCCTACTGTCTCGCCCACCACGTCCAGAGGCGAAGTTAAACCATAAGTTTGCCGCTCCGGCAAACTTATGGTTTAAAGGCTGCTTAGCACATGACCATAGCTGCCTAGATGAAAGCTTCAGAGGTGGTAGGTAAGACCTCATATTAATTTTCAGCTTGTCGTTGTTAAATCAATGGACTCAGACTCTGTAGATGCTAGGGCATTGCGGTATGTGTGTCACCGCATTGGGGCGGTCGGATGGTAGCGTAGAGGTAGACAATTTGCTATCGCCTGGAGGCAAAATGTTGCTGTCAAGTGAATCTCTACCTTCGACAAGGTTATTTACCGTTGATGAATACTGTCAAATGTCAAATCTTGGCATTCTATCGCCGGAGGAACGGACTGAACTTATAGATGGTGAAATCGTCCTGATGGCAGCCAAGAATCCTCCACATGTCATTTCTACTAAGCTGTGCTATGACTACCTGATGGTTCTACTCAAAGATAAAGCTGTAGTCAGATGTCAAGAGCCGATTCACCTGAGCGATCACTCCCTACCAGAACCAGATATCTCAGTTGTTTGCCCTCCGTTGGAGCAATACCTTGAAAGGCATCCGGCGCGAGATGAGATATTTTTGGTTATTGAGGTATCAGACGCAACACTAAATTATGACCTAAAGAGAAAGTCAAAACTCTATGCAGGAGCTAACATTCAAGAATATTGGGTGATTGATGTAATTGCCCAAGAAGTTCATGTGCTGACTTTGCCGAGAAACCAAGCATATGCGGTACAGGCTCTATACGATAAAAATGGTGTTGTTAAACCAGATGCTTTTACAGAAATTGAAGTGGTGTTTAAGGAGTTTTTTCCTTGAAAAATGCCAAGCTTGACACAGCTTTATACGATCATGATTTCTATGCCTGGATATCCCAGCAGGTAGGTTTGCTGCGTGAAGGCAAGCTAGATCAGTTGGATTTACCGAATTTGATTGAAGAGATAGAGGACATGGGGAAGAGCCAAAAGCAAGCCCTAGAAAGCAATTTAAAAGTTGTCCTCATGCATTTACTCAAGTGGAAAGTTCAGACTGATAAACGAAGTAATAGTTGGAAATCTACAATTCGAGAGCATAGAAGACGTATAAGTAAACAGTTAAAGGATAGTCCAAGCTTGAGGGGTTGTGTTGTAAAAACCAGAGCAGCAGGTGCTAAGGTAGGAAACTGCATCCCGTTCGCTCTCGTTCCCATGTCCAAGTCCAACCCCTTTAAGTGGCGGCATTATCAACCTGAGATCATCTTGCTCTGCGTGCGTTG
>JAFAVL010000036.1 GCA_019242465.1 Chroococcidiopsidaceae cyanobacterium CP_BM_RX_35
CACTCTTGACCCCAGTCGCGCAACATTCGCATAGTACGTGCGTATTCAGGATGGTTTGTTACCACCATGCCTCCTTCACCGTAAGCCCCCAAGTTCTTACCGGGATAGAAACTGAAGCAACCGAAATCACCAATACTGCCAACTCGACGCCCTTTGTACTCAGCTCCATGAGCTTGGGCGGCATCCTCAATCACAATCAAACCATAGCGCTGAGCAATCTCTAGAATCGGCTCCATGTCAACTGCTTGACCATACAAATGTACGGGCAGAATCGCTCTAGTTCGCTTAGTTATTGCTTTTTCAATTTGTCTAACATCGATCGTAAATGAAACAGGATCGATATCTACGAACACGGGTGTGGCACCTGTGTAACAAATTGCTGCTACAGTGGCAACAAAGGTGAAAGGTACAGTAATGACTTCGTCACCAGCACCGATGCCAGAAGCCAGCAAGGCTAGATGGAGAGCGCTCGTACCTGAGTTGACAGCAACTGTATGTTTAGCATCACAGTACGTAGCAAACTCCGACTCAAAGGCTTGCACTTCCTCCCCTAATATAAACTGGGTACTCTCTAGGACCTTGCTAACAGCAGCATTGATTTCGTCTTTAATACTGACGTACTGAGCCTTAAGGTCTACGAATGGGATCACGCTACTACCCCCACTAAGCCTAGTTCAACTAATCGGCCCTGCTCCTTCATAGACTTTGTAGCAGCTTCGAGAATATCCACTACCCGCAGTCCAGCTTCTCCATCAGTTATAGGACGCTCTCCTTTTTTAATACAATGAATGAAGTGTAATGCCTCTGTCTGTAACGCCTCTGTCAAGTCTAACTTTGGTGCCCACATATCCCCTGTTCGGTAACCAATCAGCATTTGGTACACCTTTTCGGAATTGCTGCTGCCATTGAGCGTAATGCCCTTGTCATAGACCTTGACTTTTTCGCTAGGTTCCAAATCGTCATAGACGATCATCTTGCGACTCCCACTAATCAGCGTACGACGAACTTTCACTGGTGCCAGCCAGTTAACATGAATGTGCGCAATCAACTGGTTATCAAAAAACAATGTTAGGTAGGCAATGTTTTCTGGTTTACCGGAAACGTGACTTATGCCCGTTGCAGAAACGGCGCAAGGTTTTGCTGGCAATACGTAATCCATAATTGCCAGGTCGTGTACTGCCAGATCCCAGATGACATTTACATCATGCTGAAACAGTCCTAAATTGACACGTACCGAATCATAGTAATAGACATCGCCTAGTCCATTGTTGGCTGACAGTTCCGCCATTTTGCGTACAGCACCGGTATACACAAAAGTGTGATCTACCATCAGCACCCGGTTGCCCCGATCTGCCTCTTCAATCAGTCGGAGTGCCTGCTCGGACTTTAAAGTTATTGGCTTTTCTACTAATACATGCTTGCCCGCTTTCAATGCGGCCCAAGCTAAGTCAAAGTGCGTCGAAACTGGTGTAGCAATTGCGATAGCATCAATTTCTGGATGTGACAATAAGTCTTGATAGTCTGTAGTAACCTCCACTGTCGGATATCGAGCTTGTACCTTCGCCAACATTTCTGGTTTGAAATCACTAACAGCTATGACTCGCGCTCCTGGCACTTCAGCAAAATTGCGTACCAGGTTAGGACCCCAGTAGCCATAGCCTATTACACCTATATTAACTGCGTTATCCATCTCTTTCCAGTTGGTAAAAACTATTCTCTACTTTGCCGGTCTTGCGGACATCGTCGATTACACGAGCAGGCACTCCAGCTACAGTTGCATAATCAGGAACATCACGAGTGACTACTGCTCCAGCCCCGACTATGGCATTTTCCCCAATCGTGACTCCTCCTAAAATGGTGGCATTGCTGCCAATGGAGGCACGGCGTTTCACTCGAGTTTTTACTAAGTGCCAGTCAGCTTCGGTTTTCAGGCTGCCATCCTCATTTGTTGCGCGAGGGTAAAGGTCATTGGTAAACATGACTCCATGACCGATAAACACTTCATCCTCGATGATGACCCCCTCACAGATGAAAGTGTGTGAGGAAATTTTACAGCACCTCCCGATTACGGCATTTTTCTGAATTTCAACAAAGGTAGAAATTTTAGTTTCACTACCAATCTCGCAACTGTAAAGGTTAACCAAATCAGGATAGAAAATTCTGACTTCAATACCCATTTGCACATTATTAACTGGCATTATTCATCTGTCCTTTCATAAACTTAAATTTTTACGATTTATTTTTAATTAAAAAACTGATTTTATATCCGTAATTTCTTCACGCTTGAGTAATTGTTTTCCAAACTGCATCCTCTAAGTAGCTACATTCATCTGATTTCCATTCATATTCCTCTCGATTAATTCCTTGCATCGTTACTTCAAATGGACAAATATCAGTTAGAGACTCCAACAAATTATTGCCGCGGCGTTCGGAAAACCATGTTCTTAAGGTGTATGACCCCATGTAGAGTCTAAATTTAGGGATTTCGCAGCGCACAAGAAACTCTCCTGCCTCTCGTCGAAATGGTACTTGAGAATCAAAAAGCCAAAAAATACAAACACCTTGTTCAAATTCATTCATCACCTGGAAAGAGAAACACAAACTATCACTTGGTTTAGTCACAGATAAAGCAAATTCAAACGCGATTGGTTTTCCCCAATAATGGATCCCTTGCTCTTCGGAAGTTCTTATCCGTGCCCATGCTATGTGATTGCCAGATTTATGCAAAGGAGCTTCGTAATAAGACGTTTGTTTTGAACCATCTTTGTATGAACCAAGATACAGTTTCACTCCCTCGTCAGTATCATCATCAAACTGAATCTCTCCTTGTGATAGCAGTATGCAGCGCTTAGTAAGCTGAGAAACAGCTTGCATATTATGACTGACGAATAATACAGTCCGTCCTTCCTTATTGGCCACATCCCCCATCTTACCTAGGCACTTCTTCTGGAATCCTGCATCACCCACTGCGAGCACTTCATCCACAATTAAAATCTCCGGCTCTAAATGGGCAGCAACTGCAAAAGCAAGACGGACATACATGCCAGAAGAATAACGTTTTACAGGCGTATCTAAAAACTTTTCTACCTCCGCAAAAGCTACAATCTCATCAAACTTCTTTTTAATCTCGACTTTGCTCATCCCTAAAATGGCACCATTGAGATAGATGTTCTCCCGTCCTGTCAACTCCTGGTGAAAACCCGTACCCACTTCCAATAAACTTGCCACTCGTCCTTTAATTGAAATGCGTCCTTTTGTAGGTTCGGTGATCCGGCTCAAAACCTTC
>JAFAVL010000296.1 GCA_019242465.1 Chroococcidiopsidaceae cyanobacterium CP_BM_RX_35
TGACTGTGTTGAGAGCTTAGTTGAGCTGCAATTTGAACGCTACTATGCGTGGCTGGAAGCAATGGCCAAAGCTGGGGTCGAGCGTCACCTCTTTTTCGAGGCGGGAGGTAGCCTGCTTGAAACTGGTTGGAACCCGGTGCGGTTGAATGACCTAGGAACGGTAGAGTTGCGCAATATAGATAGCAATTATCCTGAGGTGATTCTGGCAGTGATCGCATTAGTCTATAACGCAGCAAACCGAGTCAGGTGTGAGGGTTTAACAGTGATTCCAGTCGAGGGAGTGCGGACCTTCGAGCTGACTGGAGATCGGCTGCTTGTCCCAGCTTTTGAGTATCTTAATGGAGAGCTGCTCTATGCTGCTGCTACCGAAGGCATCAAGAGTTCCGCGATTATAGCTTACCTAGATTCCATCCTCAAGTTTGCCGCTCAAGACGGTGGTGAAGGGGCGGGATATCTGACAAAACTGAGATCTGACTTGGGTGAATACCAAACTACAGAAGCAAAGATTTTGCAAGAGTTTAACCAGGCAGGTAGTCAGCTTTCCCAAGACGAAGGCTTACGTCTCGTGCGCCGGGCTTGCAAACAGCTAGAGGCGCAAGTGTCGTTTTTCGACCAGCAGCAGCCTATAGAAGCACTAGATGGTGAGGGATCTACTAGTCCACCAAGAAGATTATGATGGGTTAAAAGTAGGATATAAACGCCCAAGTTTTTTTCTGGCATCTTTGGTAGCAAAGCGCTACTCAACTTTGGCTTTTTGTTGATGACGTTGCTGCTCCCAAGCTTGAATCTCTCGACAAAGGGTTTCAACATCAGGTAAACGGCGCTCTAAACATTGCCGTGATAAGACTGAAATTTCCATTTCCAACACTGGCGTCCGGCTAGTGGGTCAGAACAAGCCGTTGCTATTAGCATTGCTTCTGCTTCAAGATTGAGTTTTTTCGGCTCGCCAGCGCGGGGACGTTCAGCCAGAGCGCTCCTCAACTCCCTCTTCCACAAATCTTCGAGTGCGATGCACTGTTGCTTCTCCCACCATTAATATTTGTGCAATCTCAGCATCCTTGTGATGCTAACAACAGAGTTTTTGCTCTTTTAACCTGACGGCTGGAGTTTTTCCCTTGCTTGGTCAAGTTGAGTAGCAGGTCATGTTCTGCTTCTGTGAGATTGACAGCGTATTTAACTGACATAGCTGACAAGTGATTTAAGCTTTTGTTTTAGCTTCTCAAAAATCAACTCTCCTGTCAAAACTAAAGTGGCAGACTACTACGTCAAAATTGTGCCGCCCATCAACTTTTGATACCGATACTCCAACTCAGCCTGCATTAGAGGCCAGCTCTGCAAAGTTGGATCTTTCGCTACGACTTTAAGTGCTGCCTCCCGCGCCAATTCTAAAACTTCTTGATCTTCCACCAAGCTTGCCAAGGTAAAGTCCGGTAGCCCCGATTGACGAGTGCCTATGACCTCACCAGGACCGCGAAAGCGCATATCCATCTCAGAAATGAAAAAGCCATCTTGCGACTGTTCCAATACCTTCAGCCGCTGACGAGCCGTTTCAGTTTTGGAATTGCTCATCAGGAGACAGTATGATTTTGCTGCCGAACGACCAACTCGACCCCGGAGTTGATGCAGTTGAGATAAGCCAAACCGCTCCGCATTTTCAATGAGCATTACCGTCGCGTTTGGTACGTCTACACCAACTTCAATTACGGTAGTAGCAACGAGGATTTGGATGCGTTGATCGCGGAATAGATTGATTGCTTCATCCTTCTGGGCAGAGGTCATGCGACCGTGAAGTAATCCTACCTGAAACTGAGGAAAAATGCTCTCCTGTAACCGTTGGTGTTCTTCAATAGCTGAACGAACATCCAGCTTTTCTGATTCTTCTACTAGAGGCAAGACAATGTAAACTTGACGCCCCTGAGCGATTTCGCGACGGATGAGATCGTAGGCTTTTGTACGTTCCTTTCCCGTTAGGACCGTTGTCTGGATTGCTTGCCGCCCTGGTGGTAACTCATCAATTTGACTGACATCTAAATCTCCGTGCAATGTTAGCGCCAGCGTTCGGGGTATCGGCGTTGCTGTCATTGTCAAGACGTGAGGAGATTCGCCTTTTTGCTGTAATTTGGCACGTTGCCCTACTCCAAATCGGTGTTGCTCATCAATCACTACTAAGCCCAGCCGTTGGAAGTTGACGGGATCTTGAATCAAGGCGTGAGTCCCTACTAACAGTGGCAGTTCCCCAGTTTCGAGTTGGGCATGTATGGATCTGCGTTTTGCGGCTCTAGTTGAACCTGTCAGCAGTTCCACTGGCAAGTGTAGAAGGTTGAACCAACTGACCAATTTGCGGTAGTGCTGTTCTGCCAAGACTTCTGTCGGAGCCATTAGTGCTGCCTGATAGCCAGATTGAATTGCCGCTAAAATCGCCACTACTGCCACAACCGTTTTCCCAGAGCCAACATCTCCTTGAACTAGACGATTCATCGGCGTAGATGATTGCAAATCATCGAGGATGTCGTTGAGTACTCTAGTTTGAGCACCTGTTAGTTTAAAAGGCAGCAGTTGGTAGAATTGGTCGATTAGTTGACCAGTGTGAGTTAGAACGGCGCTGGTTTGAATTTGGCGAGCTTTATGCTGCCGTTGGAGTAGACCTACCTGAAGGTAGAAAAACTCATCAAAGACCAGACGGCGACGGGAGGATTCTAGAGCGGTACTGTCGGCGGGGAAGTGGATGTTAGTGATCGCAACAGGTAACTCGATCAATCCATACTTATCTCGCAAAGCTGCTGGTAAGGGATCTTTGAGATGGGCAGTAGCAGGCAGAGCCGCCAATACTGTTTGCCTCACCAGATCTGCTGTGACTCCATCTGTGAGAGCATAAACTGGCACCACCCGACCGACACTCAGGGAGTCAATCGGATCGCCTGGATGAGCTAAAACTTCTAGCTCTGGATCTTCCAGTGTCAGACCATATTTACTATCTTTCACCAATCCTGATGCCGCTACCACCACACCAACTGGGTAACGACGTTTTTGCTGTTCCTGCCAGCCCCGATGAGAGTAGC
>JAFAVL010000303.1 GCA_019242465.1 Chroococcidiopsidaceae cyanobacterium CP_BM_RX_35
AAGGGTAAACCTGTGCCTAAAATAGCTGCTAATACGAATTGATTCCCACCTCCTAGAAATAACTGAATACCTGAACTAACTCCTAAACATACTGTTAGTATTAGGGTCGTAAGAATAGTTTTGCGGCTGAATCCTTGGTTTGCCAGCCGAACTCCGCTTGCCCTAATTAAATTCACTTCTAAAACTGGAGCTACAGCCCCAATTACAATCCCACCGAACAAACGCGTCCAGCTACTGAACCAATTAAACCCAGTCCCGCAGTACACCAGAGCCATCACTCCAGATGTCATCAAAGCTCCCAACAACGCTCCTAACAAAAATCCCTGTTTAACTCTGGTTCGCTGTCTAGTCCGACGATTTGCCGTCATAGATGTTATTGTTACCCCGCCAGCAGCGCCAGCGATCGCCCCAGCAATTGCCCACTGAGCTATTAAACCAAAACTGTTAACCAGAGCAGGAATCCAGCTAGCAAAAAAGCCAGAAATTAAGCACAGTAGAGCCAGAGAGAAGTAAGGTGTTCTTTTAGTTTCTTCAAATAATGAAGCTGTCTGAACTTTAATTGTTAAAGGCAGGTTCTCTGAGGCAGAATTTGTATGTAATAAAACTTGGCGACTGTAGAGCTGATTTGCTATTAATTTTTTAGTATCAATTGTAACTTCACACCTAACATGATTCCCTACAAATTCGGCAGGATTGAATGAGATCCAAGCGTGGTTATCTGGAGTGTGCGGTGGATCGCTCAAGTGAGGAGCGACTTCCCAATTGCCTTCGAGTAGGGTTCCAGGAGCAGAGTTGCTCACAGTAATAGTTTGAGTGAGTTTTTCACCCAGACTTGTCGCCGTAAATACTAAACTAGATGTACTGAGTCTAGCCTCTGGTTGTCCAATAAGAGCAATCGGCTCAAGTGCTTGCAATGCAACTTTTGCAGAGGTATAGCGATTTTGGGGGTTAGGCTGCACCAGTTTTTCTAACCAATTAATCCAACGCCGACTGAATTTGGATACTAAAGGTTGCAAGTTAATCCGACCATCCGCATCAATTAACGTGTTAATTGCAGTCGATTTTGTCTGAGTGAGTAAGCAAATCAGCGTTGCACCCAAGCCATAGAGATCGGTGGCTTCACTAAGTTGACGGTTATATAGCTGTTCTGGTGGCATAAAACCAATGGTCCCTAGCGCCACACTACTGATCCCTACTTCCCCGCTGCCAATCCGAGCAAAGCCAAAGTCTACCAGATACACCTGTAGGTGTTCGTCAACCAAGATATTTTCTGGTTTGATATCTCGATGGATAACCGCAGGACAGCGATTTTGTAAATACACTAAAATCTCTAGAACCTGAGTAGCAATTTGCTTAATTTCATCTACGTCAAAGCTACGCGGTATAGCAAGAGACTGAGCCTGCTTAAATTCCTGCACGAGGCAGAAGCCATCTGAGGTTTCAAAAGAATTCAAATAGCGAGGGATGCTGGGATGATTTAGAGAGCGTAGCACTTGAATCTCACGCTCATAGGCTTTGAAGCCTGACCAGTTGGAGATCAAGCCTGGAAACTGAAACTGTTTAATGACGACTGGCGAGCGAGTGTCGGTATCTAATGCCAGGTATGTGACTCGACCACCAGCATAGTTATGCCCTAGTTCTCGGATGACTTGGTAGCCTAGCACAAGAAAGTCTGGGAAGTTGCTCATGGTTGTTAGGGTAAGAGCAGGTTGCGACCATTGTAGGCGATACAGATAGCATCTCCCTCTAGGGCATCATTTAGTTATGGAAGCGTAGCCTAAAGGTTAGGATTAGCGTGCTACTGCATTATTTGCCTTTATTTTCTGTTTTACCCGATGAACTGTCTGTTTCCTACTGTGACTACCGTTCGGCAACGCCCTTTAAGCCGTTTAGACGTTCACCTGCCCAGGCATCTGAGATGGGTGGGAATCTCACTCTCAATGTGGCTGCTTCCTCTAGTTGGGACTGCGCGTCCTGCCCTGGGAGCAGAAAGAATTTATTTTGTCTATGGAGCCTTGGAAAGATCGATTCCTGTTAGCTCTTTACAAACTTACGCCAAAACTGGCAAAGTGGATTCTGACTTAGCGCCTTACATTAAGCGTCTGAAACCAAAACAGCGGAATGATCTCAGGCGACTACTGGTAAACCGCATTGATTTAGACCCGGTAGCGGTTTCGCAGTTTTTCTACTCACCCATTGGAGAAGCGTTGTTGACAAGATTGGGGCAATTCGTGCAAACCGGAGCGGGTGTTTCGGGTTTTTATGGCATTCGAGGAGCACTGATTTTGGCAGCCGACGATCCTCAAGGCTTGACGCTTTTGAATGTATTGCAAAAGTTCCCCACCGATGGTATTAGGGTCAATCTAGCGCCTATCCTCCAAACAACCGAGGATCTCGAAAAAATGATTGATCAAACGAATCGGGCGGTTGCCCTCGTGTCCCAGCAGTCTAAAGCTGCGGCTACGACGCAAGAGCCGCAAGTAAATTTTTCTCAATTGCCAAACTTAGAGCAAACAGGACAATTTACCTGGAGCAAACAGACGTTGAGGCTGAATAACTTTCAACGCCAGAGCAGGTTTCTAGTCGATCTTTACCTCCCACGACTCAACACCAAAGCACCGATCATTGTGATCTCCTACGGTTTGGGTGAAAACCGCTCTAGCTATGCCTATCTAGCGGAGCAACTAGCTTCCTATGGATTTGTTGTTGCCATACCAGAAAATCCAGGTAGTAGTGCCGAACAATTGCAATCGCTCTTGAGGGGTCTTGCTAATGAGGTGGCCAATCCGAGAGAATTTGTTGACCGTGCCTTGAATGTGAAATTTTTGCTGGATGAACTACAGCGTCGCTCTCAGTCCGATCCGACATTCCCAGTCAACCTGCAACAAGTTGGGGTAATCGGGCAATCGTATGGGGGCTACACGGCATTAGCCTTGGCAGGAGCTCCTCTCAACTTTAACCAACTGCGTAAAGACTGTGCTAGTCTCAATAATTCCCTAAATCTGTCTCTAGTGCTTC
>JAFAVL010000441.1 GCA_019242465.1 Chroococcidiopsidaceae cyanobacterium CP_BM_RX_35
ATGTCAAACGCCCACGCAAGTTTTCCTGGTGCCTTGGGCGCGGTGGCACCACACTGACTCCATCCCGAACTCAGAGGTGAAACGCCGCAGCGGCCACGATACTTTGGGGGTTGCCCCACGGGACAATAGCACGGTGCCAGGATAATTAATGAAGGCTTGAAGCTCCTTCCATATTTATGGAAGGAGCTTCAAGCTTTTGACTGTTAAGAGCAAACAGCAGACATCAATTAAGCTAATATTGTCGTTTCAAAAAATTACTGTGGTGGATGACTTAAGGTTGCGAGCGCACGAACTAAAACAAGCATTGACTGATTTTGTCCTTGATGCGGAAGGAGAACTGGCAGAGTCTTTAGAAACATATGCTGCCGCTCAGTCACGCCCTGGTCGTCAAGATCGCGTCCAGCAGGACTTAATCATTGATTCCTTTTTGATAGAAGGCAAAGTTGGGAAACAGACACCACTGGATTTATTTTTGGAACATCAGCCAGACTTATTACAAAGTGATCGCCAAATAATTAACAACTGGCGACACAGTTTTATTGGCTTATTTACTGTGACTCAAACATTAGCTGATGGATTTGAGCTGATGAACTGGCTGAGCGCTAAACACTACATTATCATTTATGAGGAGATGAACCGATTCAAAGAAGGAGAAATTCTACTAACTCGTATTGCTCCCCTGACTGACACCCATTGGATATTTTTTAGTCCTTGTGTACAAATGGGTAAATTGGGTAAACCAAAGCTAGCTGTAGCAATTGGTAACTTTAAAGACAACTACAAAAGTGCTCTCTATAGTGATGCTCCAGAGCTGCTAGAGCAAGCTTGGCAATCAGTGGAGCAATATCATCAAGAGTTTCTGGAATTTTTCGGCAGTAATGAAATAACACTGCCTGGATATCAGCTCAACAAAAAAATTGCTGAATTTCAAGAGGTCATGACACAGCGACGCTTGGCAGCAGCGGGTGTTGATACCTCTAAATCCCTAGCAGAAGTGGTACAAGAAGCCGGAATAGAAGAAGAGGAAATTAAAGCAGCGGCAGAAGAAGTTGGAGCCGACTCAACAGCCATTGCTCAATTGGTTGACAACAAAAGCACTACCAAAATGGTAATGCCCAAGGTTGAATTGCCAACCGAGCTACGCCAAGCAGAACATGTAACAGCTCTAACTCACCCTCGCTGGGGTCAAATGTTCATACCAACATATACTCGATTCAAAGCCTTGCTAGAGTCGGAAGACTGGCAGAACATTGAAGGAGCCGAGAGACTGGTTCGCTACTACCTGGAAAACTCCAACATTAATGCGTTCGTCTGGCAGCGGTTAGCTCAAAAGTATCCGACTCAACTGGAAAAGGTATTGCAAACAGTATTGGCACGTCCAGATTTTCAGCTTAGCCGCGATCTAAACGCTCTCCTGCAAGAATTTAACAAACCGATAGAGCCAGAACTACCAGAAATTGCCAGCGTGCCACAGCATTTGCATGATTTATTTCAAGAAGCTGTAGCAGAGGTCAACAAATCCAAGTCTAAAAGCAAGAGTAAAAAAAAGATAGGGATGGGATTTCAGTAAGTCAACTAAAGAATTTTGTGAGTATGAGAGTGTTGTTTCACATTATCGTCTTTGGTGACGACTCTCTTGGCATTTAACACTCGCTTGCGCTCAGTAGAGTACTTGAAATCACTACGGGTTGTACCTTGAGGAATGTGAGATTTCGCCAATTCACGGCGTTTGTAGGTACGGACAGCGGCGATCGCCCGTAGCTCAAATTCGTCGCCGAACTGAGCTGACTCAGGAAACCCAACTGGTTTCTGAAGTGTATCACCAAGAACAGAGCCTAAAGTTGTTGCACAAGCTAGTTGGTAGGAGGTAGGGATGCCTTTAACAATAGCTTCCAGAGCCGCTGAGGGTATTGGCTCTAAAATTTGGACTTCATGCACTTCTCCCTCGTCTTTAACGAAGCAAGTTGCCAAGCCAATCACGAGGTAGTCATCCGCCGACACATCAGGGGCATTAGGATAGGAGGTTGCCATAAGATTGCCATCAATAGTTCAAGACACAGACACACAAAAGTGGTAGTTGTTGCATTGTACCAACTAGCTAGCACGCAACTGTTGTATTGCTCTTCTTTGTTTCTGGAATTGAGCCTACTTTGGCTGAAGTATGAGGCAAGGATGCAGGAAAGTCAAAGTTCTCCTCCGTGACAAAGCGGCGGATCGCAGCTTGACTTCGTCAAAAACTGATGTTGTTTAATTATCAGCTTAGCCGCAAGTATATGACTACTAACTTGTCAAATCCCCCTACTCTTTTTGTCAAACCAGATGAAAGTTTACGTAATTGGGCTTGGGAGAAGGCGCAGCAGGGAAATTACACTGAAGCGATCGCGCTATTGAATCAGCTGATCGACCGTCGTCCCCATAGTGCTATTGATTACAACAACCGGGGGCTGCTTTATTTCCAAAATGGTCAAATCAACCTAGCGCTTGCAGACTATAACCTGGCACTACAACTTAATCCTCAGTTAGCTAGCACTTACAATAACCGAGCCAATTACTATGCTGCTAGTGGATGGTTAGTGACAGCGCTAGCTGACTATGACCGAGCCATCGACCTAAATCCT
>JAFAVL010000512.1 GCA_019242465.1 Chroococcidiopsidaceae cyanobacterium CP_BM_RX_35
ATCACTCCTAACCGCTTGCCGTTGTTGCGGGCGATCACCTGAGTGTTCAAGATGTCGGAGCGTTTAATAAGTTGTTCAGAGGTCATTCTACAGCGAGTCCTGCTCTCGAATCCGTTTATTTATCAATCCTATTATGATTAAAAAACCCCAGTTAGATGCATTCAAAAGATTATAGTTTAAGTCCCAAGACTTGAGTGTAAGCTCCTCGCGCTTGAGTAACGCCTACAGTACGTTCGGATGATTCTATCATTGGTCGGCGTAGACTTACGACTATGAACTGTGCTTGTTGTGCCTGTTGTTTAATCATTCTAGCTAATCGCTCTACGTTTGCCCCGTCTAGGAACATATCAACCTCATCAAAAGCATAGAACGGCGAGGGGCGGTAGCGCTGTAGGGCAAAGATAAAGCTGAGAGCGGTGAGCGATTTTTCTCCACCAGACATAGAAGCCAATCGCTGTATAGGCTTGCCTTTTGGGTGAGCTACCAAGTTAAGACCACTATTGAACGGGTCTTCCGGGGCATCTAATTGTAGGTAGCCATCTCCTTCAGAGAGGGTGGCAAAAATGGTTTGAAAGTTGTGATTGACTGCATCAAAGGCTTCTTTGAAAGCAGTTTGCCGCAGGGTGGTAAAGTTCTCAATCCGCAACAGTAATTCGGTGCGCTCTGCTTCTAGAGTTGCCAATTTTTGACTCAGTTGCTCGAGACGGCTTTGTGTGTGTTCGTATTCTTCCAGTGCCAGCATGTTTACAGGTTCTAGCGCTTGGAGTTTACTCGCAAGCGATCGCATTTCTCGTTGCAGATGTTCTAGGTTCAGCCCGTCAGGCACTTCCCCCAAAAGCTCAGCGGCTAGCTCTAGTCGCTGAGCCTGCAATTGGCTTTTGAGCGTCTCTAGCTCCTGACGCCGAGCCAGCTGCGTTTCCTGAAGTTTTTGCAATTGCCATTCTAGCTGTTGTTGCGTCAGATAGCGGTCGCGTTGTTGTTGTTCGGCCTGATCGCGTTTCTGTCTTTCTGCTTGCAATTGCTCATCAAGTTGGCTCAACGCTGAGCGCGTCTCGGCTATCTGCTGATTCAAAGTTCTTAATTCACTGCTAATGGTCGCTAGCTGCTGTTGCTGGACTGTGTTGAGAGTTTGGTACTCTTGTTTGCGCCCCAATAGTTGCTGAATTTTCTCCTGCGATCGCTCTTGCTGATTTTCCAGCGCTTTTAACCTTTGTACTGCTGTTTCCAGAGTCTGTACTCGCTCTTGCACCTGTTGCTCGTAACTTTTGATGGTTTCCTGGATCTGTTGCCATTCGCGATTTTGGTGCGATTGTTCTAATTCCACCAGGGCTTGCCGTAGCTGTTGAAGCTGGGCTTCTTGTGTTGGTAACTCCTGTTCCAAGGTTTGCTGGCGAGATTGAGCTGCGCTTAAGTGTTGAGTGTTTTGAGAGACTTGCTGCCGCGTTTGTTCCACCTGCAAAGTTAAGCTGTTGATTTCTTTTTGTAACTGTTCACAGTTGATCTGGCCCTCCCGCTGCTGTTGCTTTGCCTCTATCACTGCTTGAGCAAGTTGTTTAGTTTGATGTGAGAGTAGATTAATCACCTCACTACAGCGCTCTAGAATTCGCTCAATATCTTGCAGTCGTTTCCTCAACCCAGATGCCTCCTCAGATTCTGTTGTATCATTGCTGCCAAAATGGAGTTCAGAGCGCTGAGTGCTACTACCGCCAGTCATCGCCCCACTAGTTTCTAGTATTTCCCCTTCAAGCGTAACGATGCGATTTTGTCCCAGAAAGGGACGTGCGGCGCTGAGTGTCTCAAAGACAACGGTATTACCAAAAACATAGGCAAATACGTTTTGGTAGCGACGATCGCACTCAATTAGGTTAATGGCATAGTCAATAAATCCACTGGCATAACGCAGAGCAGTTGTTGGGGAGAATCGTGGCGGTGAGATCTTGTTTAAAGGGAGGAAAGTTGCTCGTCCAGCCCGCTTTTGTTTCAACAGCTCAATCCCAGAGGCAGCCACAGCATCATCTTCTACTACCATTTGCCCCAAACGCGCACCTGCGGCAATTTCTAGAGCTAATTGGTAGCGGGGTTCCACGCGACCAAGTTTGGCAACTAGCCCACAGACGCCGTGTAACCCAGATTGCAGGATGACTTTGGTGGCGTAGGTGCCTTGAGTTTCTTGCAAGGCTTGGGCTTGAGCCTCTATTTTGTCTAGTTGCCGTTGTTTTTCTCGCTGCTCTTGTAGTAAGCGCTTCTGGGTTTCCTGTTGCAGAAAAAGCTCTTGTTCTGCCGCTTCTAGCTTCTGAGATAAGGATGCAATTTGAGCCAAAAACGCCAACAGTTGCGTTTCTAGAGCTGTTTTTTGAGTCTGTTTTGCAGTAATTTCCGGCTCTACAGTTTGAAGCAGTTGATTTTGCGCTGCTATTTGCTCAACTAGTTGACGAATACGTTCCCAGAGAAGAGCTTTCTCTGTGCGTTGGGGTTCGAGAGTTTGCAACAGGGTGGTGATTTGCCGATTGAGTGCGGTTTGTTGCTCTACCCAGGCAGCTGAGGCAGCAGCGATCTCACTTGCGGCTTCACGGGCATTATCAAGGTTTTGTTTTGCCGCATCTCGTTGTTGGCTTAAGTCCCCCAGGTGAGTCGCTAACGTTTGTTGTTCTTGAGCCAGTTGTGCCAAAGTTTGCTGGTGTTGTTGAATTTCTAGCTCAGTTTGTTCAATGTTGAGTTTACTACCGTAGGCACTACCACTTAGCTCTCGTTCTTGACGCTGAAGTTGACGCAGTTCAGCTTGTTGGTTGGCGACGGTAGATTGCAGTGCCAGCTGTTCTTCTTCTCCCAGGGCTTTAACTCGGCGGTTAAGCTGGTCAAGTTCAGCGGTAGCTTGCTGAATTTGGTTGGCTAGGTCACTCTTTTGAATTGTTAATTCCGCCTGAGTGCGCTCATCTGCTTGCAGTTGAGCAATTAGCTGTTCTTGTTGTTGTTGGAGCGAGCGCCACACCAGCACAGCTTCCCACTGGGTTTTCTGTTGCAGTTCTGTCCGCAGCTTTTGGTATTTTTCGGCTTTAATCCGGTCTTGGGAAAGGCGATCGCGCTGGACAATGAGTTCTTTTTCGACAATGTGGCAGCGATCTTCTCGCTCCTTAACTTCATTTAACGTCTCTTTTGCTTGGACAATCTTACGGTCAAACGTCGCCACCCCAGCTAACTCGTCAATAATTTCCCGGCGTTCGCGCGCGTTCATCGAGATAATACTGGTAACATCCCCTTGCAGCACTACGTTATAGCCCTCTGGATAAATCCGCACCTGGTGCAGTTGCTCATGGAGTTCTGTGAGGTTGCAAGGTGTACCGTTGATGTAGTACGTCGATGTATAAGTGCCTTGATGGGTAACTCGGAGTTTACGGGTGACGCTCCATTCTTGGGTCTGAGGTTCTGCTGTTACGCCTGAGTCCTGCCCCAAATCGAACGTGACGGTGACACTAGCTTCAACGGTGGAGCGACTGCGACTAGATTGATTGTGGTTAACCAAGTCGGGTAAACGTTCTGCCCGCATTCCTCTGGAACTAGCAAGCCCCAGCGCAAAGAGCAGAGCATCTAGAATATTTGACTTGCCCGAACCATTTGGTCCCGAAACAACAGTAAACCCAGGCAGCAGCGGAATCTGGGTAGTGCCACCAAAAGATTTGAAGTTTGATAATTCCAGGCGCTTGATATGCACCATAGGCGCTGGTTTGGGATTTTAAAGTACAAGTGTATCAGCATGTTGCTCAACAGGTTAGCATAGGTGCTAGCACTGGTATATGCTTGTGTCCTAAGTTGGGTGCACTGAGCGGTTGGGGCTGAAGTAGTCGCCATTAGAGTACCGAGAGCTGACACTTGCCGCTAATCCTGGTCTGGAATCTCGACGAGCTGACCCGCCAGTGAGTGAGTGCAGTCAGTGAGAAACTGGAGCTTGCCGTCTCTAACGTAGAGGTGACATACTTTGAACCTTTTCGATTGTTCAATTATCGTTAGGAGACTAGGATAGAAGGCTGGTTTCTCTATGTCTCCGTTAAAATCCCAAGTCGCGCCGCTTAGAGCTTTGTTGGGGCGGATGTAGAGGGCGTGATTTTCACTGCAGCCAGGGCAGTAAAACCTGTAGCCAACAACCACGCCGTTTTCTTCGATGGGGCTTAGTTTGGTCATAGCTCAACTACTACAAGCGGGACAATCAATTAGGTCATTGCTGCAATTTAGCCAGTCTCCCTTATACTCAGCCTCTAAGATAGTACCTGCGCGTCACAGCTTTGGCAGCAGTCTTCTCCAATGTTGTCGTCTAAATAAGTAGAGACCGGAAAAAAGTGGGGGAGCTACGTTACCTTTTCAAGTTTCTCAGTGCCTCGCTGATTGTATCAGATACCCTCTTTCTATCCCGTTTCATCCTTTCCCGCAATGCGGATGCAGTAGCACTGGAATATGGTCAGCTCGAAGAAACGCTACTGACTCTCAGCGGAACTACAACTTATAAAGAGCAAAACTTTGTGGAGGAATTGTCAGCGAATTCCCAGGTATAAGCTTTTCAGGCATTACCACTCCAGGTCCCATCCATTTAGTGTCAGCTGAGTCTAGTATTTTCTGCCAATTGCTGCTTGTGAGACTAGGCATAAAAGTAGTATTGCTTTTATTGAAATTCATAACGCAGAATATTTGACTTTCATAACTCTGGCGATGGAGTTGCAAAATATCTGTTTCGGTACAGATTGCCTTTAGATTTTTTTTATCGAGATTCTTTAGAGCAGGAATCGAACGGCGTAATTGAATTAACTGTTGATAAAATTTCCAGAGAATTTGATGATGGCTCATCTCTCGTTTCTCCCAATTCAGTTTGCACTTTTGGAAAGTGTTAGGATCTTGTGGATCTTGCACTTTTCCTTTACCAGCAAAAGCGGCAAACTCTTCTTGTTTACCCTGTTGTACCATCTGAATTAAATCTTTTTCTGAGTGACTAACAAAGTAGTAGAAGGGTGCTTCCTCGCCATACTCTTCTCCCATAAACAAAAACGGTATAAAAGGAGAGAGTAAGACTGCACCAGCAGTTAACTTTAGCCCTTCTAAAGAGGTAAGCTTTGATAATCTGTCTCCTAAGATGCGATTACCTATTTGATCGTGACTTTGAGAATATACAATAAATTGTGCCGCTGGTTCTTCTTTCGATGAATTACCATGACGACGCTTCCGATGGGGAGCATATTGACCAGAGTAAACAAATCCTTCTCTAAAAGATTTCGCTAACTGTTCACACTTACCAAAATCTTGATAATATCGATCCTGCTCGCCCGTAAGCAGAGTATGAAGTGCATGATGGAAATCATCATTCCATTGAGCATCTATTCCATAACCTCCTACTGCTCCTGATCGAATTATTCTCACATCATTTAAATCGCTTTCAGCTGTTATATAGAACTTGCGTCCTTGCTTTTGAGAACAGTGAGTAACGGTTTCTGCTAGTTCCTGTAAAAAGTGTTTTGCGCTCAAGTCATAAATTCCTTGAATTGCATCTAATCGCAAAGCATCTATATGATATTCCTCAAACCAATAGCGAGCATTTTCTAGCCAAAAGTTACGGACTCCATCACTATAAGCATCATCAAAATTGATGGCTTCTCCCCAGACAGGTCGATATTTCTTTGTAAAGTATGGACCAAAGTCATAAAAATAATTTCCTTCTGGACCAAGATGGTTGTAGACAACATCAAGAATGACTGAAATGCCATGATGATGACAGGCATTAATGAGATTTTTGAAGCTCTCTGGACCTCCGTAGGAATTTTGTACAGCATAAGGATACACACCGTCATATCCCCAGTTACGCTCTCCCGGAAATTGTGCAACTGGCATAATCTCAATTGCATTAATCCCTAGTTCTCTTAAATTACTAAGCCGAGGTATGATTGCAGCAAAAGTCCCTTCAGTTGTGAAGGTGCCGACATGCAGTTCATAGATGATCATTTCCTCCAAGGGAATGCCAGTCCAATTTGTGTCAGTCCAGGCAAATAGACTGGGATTGATGACTTGAGATGGTCCGTGAACGCCTTGGGGTTGAAATTTTGAGGCTGGATCTGGTCGTTCGATAGTATTTTCAAGTTTGTAGAAGTATAGTGTGCCCGTTTCAACGTCTGCCGTCGTTACTTTCCAATACCCTGCCTCATCTTTTGTCATAGGGATAAGACGCTTGTGAGGAGATACGATTTGTACGGCTACCTCTTTAAGCAGGGGTGCCCACACAGAAAATTCACAGTTGCCTGAACCGTCAGATTCCGCACCAATCTTCACTTTGAAATTCTCCTATCTAGATCTAGAGTGTCAAGCTTGACTGGTTAGATCAACAATCGCTTGAACTAACTGTTCTGGGTTAACGGGCTTTGGCAAATGCCGGGCAAATCCAGCCAAGAGCGCTTGCTGTTGGTCCACTTCTCCAGCATAGGCGGTTAGGGCAATCGCTGGCATTTTCTCTCCTCCTGACAAACTCGCTCGGATTTCCTGTATCAGCATGTAACCGTCCATGTCTGGCATGCCAATATCGCTCACGAGAATGTCCGGTTTTTGTCGCAATACAGTTTGCAGCGCTTCGCGCGGGGAGTCGGCACTCACAACCGTCGCGCCTGCGTCTTCGAGAACAAACGCCACAAAATTGAGTGAATCTACCTCATCGTCCACCACCAAGATCTGAATGCCGCTTAGATCTGCATCGCCCTTGCTCGATTCACAGTTCAAGCTTGCTTCTAGAGACGTCACGGCTAGCGGCAGCGTCACCGTAAACGTTGCGCCTTGTCCTTCACCGGGGCTGTCTGCTTTGACAGTGCCGCCGTGTAGCTCGACGATTTGGCGCACAATTGCAAGTCCCAGTCCCAAGCCGCCAAATTTACGAGTTGTGGCACTATCTGCCTGACGGAAATAGTCAAATACATACGGTAGAAATTCAGCGCTAATGCCCTTTCCAGTATCCGTCACTTGAATTTGAGCGTGATTGTTCACCTGCGCCAACCGAACAATCACCCGCCCACCTTCAGGCGTAAATTTGACAGCATTAGAAATTAAATTCCAAACCACTTGCTGGAGTCGGGCAGCATCGCCTGAAATCGTTCCCACACCTGGCTCGAAGGTTGTTTCAACCTCAATGCCCTTGGCTTCGGCAGCAAGGCGCACCGTTTCTTGAGCCGCAGCGATCACAAACTTCAAATCGACCGGATTGATCGTCAGCACTAACTTCCCTTGAAGAATGCGAGACACATCAAGTAAATCTTCGATCAGTTGGGTTTGTAGCTGGGCATTGCGCTCAATCACAGAAAGCGCTTCAGCCGTCTTAGTGGCATTTAACCGTCCGGTTTTCAATAATTTCGACCAGCCGAGGATCGGGTTGAGCGGAGTACGGAGTTCATGAGACAGCACAGCAAGAAATTCATCTTTTACGCGGTTGGCTTGCTCTGCTTCGGCGCGTGCAGTTTGCTCTCGTTCGAGCAGGCGTTCTCGCTCTTGCTCTAAGCGAATACGCTCGCTAACGTTGAGCGCCAACGACAGAATCGAAACAAGGTTGCCCGATTCATCTAGTAGAGCTGAATTATACCATTCACAGTGAATAATCGAGCCATCTTTAGCATAGTTGCGGTTGTACAGCGTGAGTTGAGACGTACAGCTTTCTAGCAGTGCGATCTCCTTAGTTACTCGTTCTACGTCTTCTGCGTAAATAAACTGCCAATCGCTCCAATGTTTTCCGATGACTTCTTCGGTTTGCCATCCGAATATTCGTTCCGCTTCTTTTGACCATCGGCTGACGCGAAACTCAGCATCCCACTCAATGACACCAAGCGGCGAGTTCTCAAAGTGAAAATTGAGCTTTTGCAGCACTGTTGCTAACTCGAATAACAGCGTTTCTCGCTCTTGGTCCGCTTGCTTTTGAGCCGTAATGTCTTGGACAATCCCCACCATCCGCACCGCCTGCCCCTGCTCGTCATAAAACACTCGTCCCTTTGCCGCAATCCAGTGAACGCTGTTGTCTTGCCAAATTACACGGTATTCCGCTGCATAATTGCCATTTTGGGTGATCGCATCCTTCACCGTCTGAGAGATGGTGGCACGATCCTCAGGATGCACCCGTTGCTCAAAGGTGGCGTAAGTGCCATCAAAGGTTTCGGGAGACATGCCCCACAGTCGAGCGTGATGCTCTGTCCAAGTGACTTTGTTGGTGAGCAGATTCCAGTCCCATAAACCCAGGGCAGCCGCATCGAGAGCAATGTTGAGGCGATCGTTACTTTTGCTCAGTGCTGCTTCTGCCCATTGCCGCTCAGCAATTTCTAACTGTAAGCGATCGCGTTCTGCTGCTAGCTCCAGCAGAGAATCTTTTCGCATCCGAGCAAGCTTCAAGGTGCCTTCCACGCGCGCGAACAGCTCCCGTGCCGAGAAAGGCTTAATCAAATATTCGTCGGCTCCAGCTTCGAGTCCTTCAACGCGCGATTCTTCTCCGGCGCGGGCAGATAGCAAAATCACTGGCACGTCTCTAGTTAAAGGGTCTGCTCGTAACTGACGCAGCAAGCCAAACCCATCGAGTCCGGGCATCATCACATCGCTGAGAATTAAATCAAACGGCTGTTTGAGGTTGTGCTCTTGAGCTAGCTCAAAGCAGTCGCCGGAGCCGCCTCCTGCGAAACGTTGGGTCGCCGGAGCCTTCACAGGCGTTGCCTTGAGCTTGCGCTCTTGAGTCGCCGGAGCCTTCACAGGCGTTGCCTTGAGTGTGGTTCCGTCATCGCTGTGTGCGGCAATTATAGAGAGCGCAGTTGCGCCATCGGCAACGGATTCGACTATGTAGTGCTGACTCAGCAATCGCTGCACATAGTCGCGCATGTCGGCGTTATCATCGACTAACAGAATTCGGGCAGGGCTATCTTGAGCTTTGGAAAATGCTAAGGGTGGAGTCAGACTGCCCAAATCAGGACTGGTCAAAACCTGTGTCTCTAAAACAGCGCGATCGCGCTTGAGCCAGCCTAGTGCCTCTTCAACATAAGGGGTTGCGCCAACCGAAGTCGAGGCTAAAGAACGAGCCGTCCCAATCCGGCCACTCGGAAGATGCGCCGTTCCACTGGGGATTCGCACCACGAAGCAAGTGCCTTGATTGACCACGCTCTTAACCTCGATCGTGCCGCCGTGCAGTTTGACTAACTCTTGCACCAACGATAATCCAATTCCTGATCCTTCATAGCTGCGTCCTTTGGCCCCCTCGACGCGGCGAAAGCGCTCAAACAAATGTGGCAATTCCTGTGCGGGAATTCCCGTTCCAGTATCTTCTACGCTTAATTCAACGTAAGTGTTAACAACTTGTAACGTGACGGTGATCGACCCTGCAAACGTAAACTTAAATGCGTTTGAAAGTAGATTTAATACGATCTTTTCCCACATCTCGCGATCGACATAAACCGCTTCTGGCAACTTGGGGCAATTCACTTGTAATGTCATGCCTGCGCGTTCGATTGCAGACCGAAACACCGATGCCAGTTCTGCGGTAAACGTGGCTAAATCAGTCGGTTCGTAAACTGCTTGCACTCGTCCTGCTTCGATGCGCGAGAAATCAAGCAGCGTGTTAACCAGTTTTTGCAGGCGTAATCCGTTACGCTGCGACATTTCTAGCTGTTCGCGCTCCTCAGGATCAAGCCGGGTTGAGGCAGTCGCCAAAATATCTGCAAGCGGACCTAGCATGAGCGTGAGCGGAGTGCGAAATTCGTGGGAAACGTTGCTGAAGAAAGTTGTTTTGGCGCGATCAAGTTCTGCCAGAGCTTCAGCTCGTCGGCGTTCTTCTTCATAGGCGGTGGCATTGGCGATCACCGTTCCAATATGCCCCGCAACCATATTGAGAAAGTTTCGGTAGTCGTCATCAAGTTCCCGACAAGGATTAACTCCGACGATCAACAGTCCCACGAGCTGCTCTTGTCCTGCCGCTTGCAGAGGCAGCGCGATCGCGCTTTGAATCGGCACAGTCCACGGTCCTGAAGGTAGTTTGCCAAAGCGTTGCTCTAAATCTTCTAGGTCAATGATCTGGGTGGATTGCAGATTCAGCAACTGGTCTAACCAATCGGTTTGGACCTGTTGCTGCAACTGCTCATAGGCAAGACTCGTAGACGCATCAGTGATCGGAGTACTGCCATACAAAAGTGCTTCGCTGCCTGCTTGCACTTGGTACAACAGCGCAAACGGTAAATCCGACGAGTTTTCGCTTAGGGTTTGCAAAGCACCCTTGTAGGCTTGCTCAACCGACTTTGCTAATCCTGCCTGAGTCGCTAGATCTCGTAGCGTCGCTAATCGACGTTCGCCCAAAACTCGCGCTGTCGTCTCTGTCACAGCGGTAAATGCTCCGCCTACATGCCCAGTTTCAATCAGAATCGGACTATAGGAATATGTGAAGTAGGCTTCTTCGACGTAGCCAGAGCGATCAACAAGCAGCAGCATATCATCTGACCAAGTGGCTTGTCCGGTAGTTAGGACGCTTCTAAGCTGTATTCCAATAATGTCCCAAATCTCTGACCAAACCGCTTGTCCGGGTTGCCCCAGTGCTTGAGGATGTTTAGAGCCTAGAATCGGTCGCCAAGCATCGTTGTAGAGCAGTGTGAGATTGTCGCCCCACCAAATCACCATTGGAAAGCGCGAGTTGAGGCAAATGCTAACCGAAGTTTGCAAACTTTGAGACCAGTCCTCGATCGCACCCAAAGAAGTTGATGCCCAATTAAACGCTCGCATCAACGCTCCCATCTCTCCGCCCCCTACCAGACAGCGTAGCGCTTCAGTGTTCGGTTCTACCATTTCTGAGGGCGATCGCGTCTGCTTGTCTGTCTCAGCCATTTAAGATCGTCTCCGTCCTGAATTATCCTGTCTCCAGGAAAGCTATGTGAATACTCCCTACGGAGGATAGCGAATTGCAAGAGCCTGATCTTAATACCTGCTCAAGTTAGTGAAGTTTTTCTAAGCTTGATGCAGGTATAGCAGTTTCAAAAGATTTGTGCTGCCATTATGTTCAGTTCTCTAAACTGGGGTGATAGCACTTTCTCATTCCCTGAGCAGCTGCCAACCTCTGTGTAAGTATTTTCAGTAAGTTCTAATACCAGTATACTTTGAACTTCAGGGTCTATAATCCAATATTCAGGAATGCCACAATCCTGATATTGTAGCCGTTTCGCAATGTAATCTCTGTCCCGCTGTAGTTCTCCAGGACTAACGACTTCAACAACGAGTAAGGGAGGAGCCATTGCGAGGCGAATAGTGTTACGCTTCGCCAACTGCTGAATATGTTCTTCCCGAATGATTGTCAGGTCGGGGTAACGGTTTCTCGGTTCTCCTCTGACTTCGAGTTCTAACCCATGTCCCCGGACTCTATCGGTGCCAATTAGCAGAGCAAAAAACAGGAAAAGACGATTCGCAATCTGAACATTTTCTCCTGACTCTGGTGGCACTTCAATCAACTCTCCATTGAACAATTCATACAGATTATCTGTGCCATCGTCATAGGCAAAATATTCTTCAATGCTTTGAAACCGCTGTTTAACCTGGAACATGGCGTTAACCTGTGGTGCCTGCCTTTATTCTATGTACCTGAAGGTTTTTTGCTTAGTGGAAGACGAGGTCTAGCCGTTGCTGAGCTTCCTTAAGTGCCTCTTGGGGCGAACTCTTACCCAGCAACACTGCCTCAATCGCTCTGCCGATATTTTCGGAGAGACGGTTGTAGCCAGGAAAAATGGGACGCGATCGCCCATACTTTGCCTGTTCTAAAAATACCTTCACAGCTGGTTGCCCAGCCATAAATGTCTGATATTCAGAACTTTGCCGCGCTTTCATATTGACTGGCAAATAGCCCGT
>JAFAVL010000559.1 GCA_019242465.1 Chroococcidiopsidaceae cyanobacterium CP_BM_RX_35
AACTCTGTTGGGTTCAGTCGCCAACCTGATTGTTGCTGAAGCTGTGGCTAAAGAAGGTCATCGACTGACGTTTTGGGAGCATTTGCGCTTTGGTCTACCGCTGACGCTTTTAACTTTGGCGATCTCCTACTTCTGGATTCACTAAAAGGTTAAATCCCATAACCTCACTCATATCAGGTTAACAACAGACAGGGGAGCTTCCCCTTTCCCTATCCTTAGCGTCCTGAGTTTTCAGGTGTTTGGAGATTGTTTAAAGCTCTATCTATCTGCACCTTCATTGCCTTCATTTGCGCCATCATTGCCTCCATTTGAGTCATTGACACTTCCATATCACATAGGCGGAGGGCTTCGAGTCGCTCACGAGTCGCTCCCCCAGTAGGGCTGGCTGGAGGAATAGATGCACAGGCTTCGGTGGTAGCTCCATAAGTTTGTCCATTTGTTAGTGTTGAGGTCTTTTTCATCTGTGCCATCATTGCTTTCATACTCGACATCATTGCCTCCATTTCAGTCATTATTTCTGTATTGCAGTTACGGAGGGCTTCGAGTCGCTCACGAGTCGCTCCCCCAGTAGAGCTGGCTGGAGGAATAGATGCACAGGCTTCGGTGGTAGCTCCATTTACCTTTCCATTGGCAAAAGCAGGTGCAGATATGGTAAAAACTAGCAGAACTGATAAACTGCTAAAAATAAGGTTTTTCATGGCATAAACTCTCAGATAAATTACTTAACTAGCAAGGTACAACTACACACTATATGCTAATGCTGAGTCACAAACGAAAGCCAAATAAGAATTTGATGAGAAAGCTGAAGGGGTAGCTAACCTGAATTTCTCTCAAGAAACACTCTCCATCGCAGAGGACCGAGCAACGAGTTCAGACCCTAACTCCCTAAAGCTGCTGCTCAAATAGGCTGTAGGGACACCTGGCGATCCTTGGTATGCTAATGCAGTGACGGTACTAAATCAGTTGATTCAGACTCAGGCTAAGATATCTCTAACAGTTAAGCCAGCTTCAGCCTTAACTGCCTCTGCTGCTAGCACCTCAATCTCAGCACCACTAGCTGGAACCATTGGCAACTACCTGTCACCACAACTAGAAAGCCGAAAATCATCAGAATGACTACCCAGGAAAGCCAGGTTAGATAGATCAGGCAACCTATGACAATCGCTGTGTCGATACAGAGGAAAGGCATCACGTAAACGGCACTATAAACTGCTTGGATATCCTCTGTAAGGGTTACTAATAGTCGAGAAGTCCCTAGCTTTTCCAGATGACTTAACTCGGAAGCAAGAATTTGCCGACTCAGGTGCATCCGTAATCAAAAGACTGCATCTTGGGATAAGCGAATCAACACCACCTGGGAAATGCTACCGGTGATGAGTGCAACTGTTGCCAGTCCAATAAATCCCCAAATTATGGATATGAATGATGATGAAGTGGCACTACGACCCACGCTCCCGCTGATGAGAGCAATCAGGCTAGCGCTACTACCACCCCTCATCAATCCGCTAAAGATAGCAACTACTACCATAGTCCAAGAAGAATGCAGAAGAAAGGAAATTAGAGGCATAACTCCAAACCAATTTCGCTGTTTGGTAGCAGATTGAGTTAAAGATTTAAAATGTAAGGATAGTTAATCAGGTTAAAATAGCCTTTTACTTCAAGGCTAACTCAGGTTAGAAGTATGACCGCAATTCACCTTTTCTCCTGATATCAAGAGTGGCGCAATGGAAAGAGCCACCAAACGGTCAATGGTTTAGCTATCCTATTTGGGATTGTGAGAGCTGTAGCAGGATGGATCTTTATAAACATTTTTCAAGTCTGTGATCGCCTGTTTCTCTGCATTCCAGGACCGATTATTTGCGAACAACGGACGAAAATCATTCATTATTTAAGGTTGATCGCAATAAACCCTGAGCTAATAAAACCACTAAAAATTCTGACAATAAAAACTGAAAATGTGCTGAGTAACAAATGAATTCTTTATAAAAAAGCCGAAAAGACAACTACATAAAGTCATCTAGAGTCCCTTATATCCAACTCCAGTTTCTATCTTTTGAAGGTCACTTCTCAAACTGTTTCGACAGTTATGCTGCAACATAATTGTCTGAGAATTGGCTGAGAGTGTACTGAGTTCTTCTAAAAAATTAGCTGAAAAAAATTTTGTGATAACTTCAGCCGAGTTTCATTATACGTTGGGATGATAGCAGCAACTAGGCATGATGAAGTTTAACTTCGCCTGCCAGTCAAACTTAAGAGCAATACTTTTGTACCTGACCGCAAACTACCCGCGGCTTATGCATCCAGCAACTTGATTGACCACCCAGCAACCACATCGTTTTTGATAGAGGAGTCAAGAAATGAAATTCACTTCCATTCTCACCAGTTTAGCCCTAGTTAGTATGCTGACCGTTTGGGATGCACCACTCAAGGTGCTCAACCCAGGGCTGACTCAAGCCTCAGCTCAGCAAATGAAAAATCCCACAGGCTTAACGACTCAACAAGAAATCACTATGCTCACAAAAAACAAGGGTCAGTTTGGCAGTGGCGATCAGCTGCGGCGTTACTTCTTTGGCGATCTCGAACCAATTGCCGTCCAGCCGGGCGGAGCCGGAATGGTTGTCAATTTGTACAATAAAGCCAACGATGTCACCTTTGCCTACTGTGCTACCTATGACGTGGTTGTCGCAGTGGAAAAAGGCAGAGTCACAACGTTTTTAGCGAGTGAAGTCAAATAACGCCTGACCAGGAATGCTCATCGCCATTGTGGTTTTTGATCTTGACTCCAGTCGATGAGCGCTCCCAAAATCTCACCCGCACATAACCTGCAGATCGTGTCACTACAGTGCTATGACGGCGCATATCTTATTAGTCGAAGATGAGGTCAAACTGGCAAAGTTCATTGAACTGGAACTGAGTTACGAAGGCTATCGCCTTAGCGTTGCTCATGATGGCTTATCGGGACTAACAGCCATACGTGAGTCCCATCCAGATTTAGTGATCCTCGACTGGATGCTGCCAGGATTGTCGGGTGTGGAAATCTGCCAACGTTTGCGCAAGACTGGCAACCAAGTGCCGATTATCTTATTGACCGCCAGGGATGAAGTGGGTGATCGCGTGACAGGTTTAAACGCAGGTGCCGATGACTATCTCGTCAAACCCTTCAGCATTGAGGAGTTGCTAGCGAGAGTCAGGGCACACTTGCGGCGGACGAGCGTCGAAGACCCAGATGTTTTACAATTTGCCGATTTAAGTTTGCATCGGCGGACGCGAGAAGTGGAGCGAGCTGGGCGTGCAATTGAATTAACCGCTAAAGAATTTGATTTGCTGGAATACTTACTGGCTCATCCGCGACAAGTCCTCAAGCGCGACCAGATTCTGGAGCAGGTTTGGGGCTACGACTTCATGGGGGACTCTAATATCATTGAAGTTTATATCCGTTATTTGCGTCTGAAGTTAGAAGCGAGCAACGGAAAGCGCTTAATTCAAACCGTGCGCAGCATTGGCTATGCATTACGTGACTGAGTCTGTCAACACAGAAAACAGTGATCGCACACAATTGAGCTCGCTCAAGGAAGTCGCCGGAGCTTTCAAGAGGCTTGCCTTGAGTTCCGGTAGCTATACTCTGCTTAAACAGGTTTAAGAGCAGAACGTGATTTCTCACTGCGGAAGTGAGTAGTGCGATCGCAGCAGCAGTCAACGGTACACTGCCTTGCAAAGGCAGTGTACCGTTGACTCCAAAAGCAATGGTTAAGCTGAGAGTAAATTGGGTTGAGTTACGCAGAGGTTTTGACGGGATGAAATTTCCCAGCAGTTTCTTCAAAGCAATTGATCAAGCCTGGAGGAAGCTCGACCCCTTTTCGTTGCGGGTGCGGCTGACTGTTGGCATTGCCGCCGTCTCAGCTGCAGGACTGGGCAGCGTTGCCATCTGGACGAGTTGGCAAATGCAGCAAATCCTGATTGAATCTCACAAACAGAGCATTGAGTACATAGCTTACCGCTTGCCGCGGGATGTGGAACTCTATAGGGAGATCTGGCCAGTGGAGATTGGGCTCAAAAAGGCGATTGATAACCTGACGACTGCCCAAACCTTATTATGGGTTAAGCGTCCCAATGGCACAATTGCGGCTGAATCTGCTGCTTTGAAGATTCCGGCTGACCCTACAGCTGCTGCCTTAATGTCCTTTACCCAGATGCGGCTTCGCCCCCAGCTATACGAAGTAAACGGACGCTACTTTGTTCTGTGTGGCAACCAGTTGCAACTGAAAGGGAAGGCACTGGGACATCTGTTTGTAGCGCAGGATATCTCACTCGATCAGACGTTGTTTTTGGCAGTGGTTTGGAGCTTAGGCATTGCCAGTGTGCTGTCAATTTTGGCAATTACCGTGGTGATTGCTGTTTACATCCAGCGCTCACTGCGACCGCTGCGGCAGCTGAGTCAACTGGCTGAAACCATTTCAGCTGAAGATTTAGGTGAGGCACAGCTACGTCTAGAGCATGCGCCCACTGAAGTCAAGGAACTAGCGCAAATGTGGGACATTATGCTGTCTCGCTTGTCGGCGTCTTGGGAGCAACAGCGACAATTTACTAGCAATGTCTCTCACGAGTTGCGCACACCCCTGACGATTGTTCATGGTTACTTACAAAGTATGCTGCGGCGGGGTACGAACCTGACGGAGCCACAGCGAGAAGCTTTAGAAATTGCTGCCTCAGAAGCAGAGCGGACAATCCGGCTGTTGCAAGATTTACTTGACTTGGCACGGGCGGATAGTGACTTTCACATCGAATCTCTGGTGCTGAATGACGTCGTCGCTGAAGTGGTGGGGATGGCAGAGCAATTTAGTCAGAGGGTTATTTTCATCAAGGCTACCGCTCCCATCATAGTCAGAGCTGCCCGCGATCACCTCAAACAAGTGTTGCTTAATTTGATTGACAATGCCTTGAAATACTCCAACAAGAGCGAATCGGTCATTCTCAAGTTGAGTCAGCTGGGTGAGCAGGCACTCATCCAGGTGTGTGACAAGGGTTGTGGCATCCCTCTACAACACCAAGCCCGG
>JAFAVL010000610.1 GCA_019242465.1 Chroococcidiopsidaceae cyanobacterium CP_BM_RX_35
GCCACCTGCGCTGCATCACTAATGTCTCTAATGCCTTCTAGCAAAATTGTGAACTCGTCTCCTCCTAGCCGTGCAGCGACATCTACTGAGCGCAAGCATTTCCTAAGCCTTCCGGCTATATTCAGCAGGAATTGGTCACCAAAGCTATGTCCGAGGCTATCATTAATGAATTTGAAGCGATCTAAGTCAAGAAACAGAACAGCAAATAGAAAATCTTCATGCCGTTTGGCATACTCAACTGCGTGTTGTAGCCGCTCTATAAACAAAGTGCGATTGGGAAGACCCGTCAAGGCGTCGTACAGGGCTTCATGTAGTAATCGCTCTTCGGCAACTTTTCGTTCAGTAAGATCACGGGAGTTGATAACTATACCTATGACAGATGGTTCAACTAGTAAATTGCTACTAGTTGATTCTAAGAAACACCACGAACCATCTTGACGTCGAACACGACACTCGATTTGGGTAGTAGTACCCTCAGTTTGAATCAGATAGCTCAAGGTATTTAAACTTTTGAGAGAATCTTCGGCATGGATAAATTCGAAAACGTTTTTGCCCAACATTTCCTCTGGTTTGTATCCCAAAATTCTGGTAACGGATGGGCTAACGTAGCGAATAGTTCCTCCCTGGTTGAGAATACTAATGATGTCAGAGCTATTTTGAATTAGTGAACGAAATTTAGCTTCGCTCTCTCGTAATGCCGCTTCAGTTTGCTTACGCTCATCAATATCGGTCGCCACTCCAATCCACTTCGTAATTCGCCCGTCTTGCTCTCGAATGGGTGTCACTCTAGCAAAGAACCATCGGTACATGCTATCAGCAGCTCTCTTGAAGCGGTACTCGATACTGTAGCTAGTGCCTGACTCCGCCGCCGCTCTCCAACAGTCTAAAGTCCGTTGCTGATCATCTGGGTGTAAAGCGGAAAGCCATCCTGCCCCTTGACTTTGCTCTAGTGTCAAGCCACTATATTCACACCAGTGCTGATTGCAATAATCAACTATACCGTCCACCTGTGCACTCCATACCAGCTGTGGCAAAGCTTCGGCTAGAATGCGGTAACGCTGTTCACTTTCTTGTAGTGCTGATTCCGCTAGCTTGCGCTCTGTGATGTCCTCATCGATTCCAATCATGCGTAAGGGCTTACCTGCCTCATCAAAGAAAACCTTGGCTCTAACCTGAAGCCAGTGAATACTGCCATCTGGCCAAATCACACGAAACTCGGCAAACCACTCACTTGTAATAAGAGATTTCTGAAATTCGATTTCGACCTGAGTCAAATCATCTGGATGCACGTATTTAGTCCAGTCTTCATACGTTTGACCAAATTCTCCAGGTTTTAGACCATACAATGCCTGTAGCTCTTTTGACCGAACGACGATATTTGTCTGTAGATCCCATTCAAAGCTGCCAAGTTTGGCAGGCGTTTGCACCAGGTCAAAAGGTTCTTGATTCGCTATTTGGCACTCTCTTTTTGCAGCCATCTGAGCGATCTCCTCATGCTGCTGGTGCCGTTCCTCCTGAGCAAGCACGAGTCCGGCAAATGCAGCTTGGAGTTCCTTTAGAGCCGTCTGAAAAAGCTCTTGACACGCTGGCTTAGAGTCAGTGTGTTGCCGCAGTGCAGCAAGGTGTGAGTGCAATTTCTCTATCTGCTGACCCAACTCGTCAAAGTTCATGTTGCAGAAGTTCCCCTAGGCAAAGATGCGAACCAACTGTCTAAAAAACACTTGACCAGCAGCTTCTTGCCTGACTCTTGCGTAAAGATCCCATCGAGCTTAGCATACCCAAAATTATTCGCATTGCCTTGATCGGGAATGAATGGTTATGAAATCTAAACAAATTTGTCTACAAGCTAGCAACTTCTCCCTACCTGCGGCTCTAGTCTTCGCTACCGAAAACGAATGTGGCACGGATTACACCAATAACATTATCAGCGTTGCGACGATCAAAGTTAGGAGCTGTGATCCAAATAACACCGGGAGTAATGGCGATGTTATCCGTCAAGGGGTACTGGTAGAATCCTTCAATGTGTAATGAAGTATTGGGATCTTTACCAATTTGAGCCTTTAGAGCAGGAGTGACATTAGTTACCTTAGGTTCCATGCCGAAAATGATGCCTCCAAGACCGCCCTCTTTACCGAGATCGGGAAATTCAAGCGTTACAGCATAATTAAATATGTCAAGATCACCACGGCTAAGCGTACCACCGAGCGTGGAGAGGGTGCGAGTTTTGGTGAAGCCAACCCATCCCCCCAAAGCAAACTTAGAGCTGAGCTGCCAGAATGCCTCTGCACCATAAGAATTACTAGAGGTAGGCAGACTCTGTCCTCTAAGAGCGGCCAAAACAGATGTCGGCAATTCCGCATTGCCGCTCGGCACTGCACCCGGATTACCACTAGGATTGCCGCTATTACCGCCACCAACAACTGTAGGCAGAGCCCCGCTATCGCTTAGTAAAGCTGCACGCAGATTAGCACGATTGCTACCAGCAGTGAGGTCAACATTGTATGAATTAACGTAGGTCAGGCCCAGGGTGAAGTAATGACTCGGCTTGATAGTTAGCTGTCCGAGTGCAGCTAATGGTCCATTAAACAAACCATTCCCACCTGTCGGATTGTTGCCAGCACTGGCTAGATAACCCAAGCTCAGTTCCAGGTTATCGCTGAACTTATGTATCAAGCCGATTCCAGCACCACTAGCTAGGTCATAAATCGGATTGTGAGTCCCAAAGTTAGAAAGCGCACCGCTACTCCCTTCTGTATCACTGTAAGGATTGACGGTGTTGGTAAAATCCTCCGCCTCAGCATTGTTCGCCTCCAGCACTACCCTGGTTTTCTTACCGAGGGGAAAATCGTACAATAGCGCATCTATCCCGACACTATTATTGTTGTCTCTGCCAAAAGTTTCACCAGCAAATCGCAAATCGCCTTC
>JAFAVL010000584.1 GCA_019242465.1 Chroococcidiopsidaceae cyanobacterium CP_BM_RX_35
AAATCCAAAGTTGCTGGTATATTTTTGGTAGTTTGTTTCATGGTAGGCAGTCCCATTTTGGCTTGTGAGCCAAATACTATTGTTCTGGGACATCCTACCTTTTTTTGTGCCTAAAGTATCATGCACCTGTTTGCACTACTGAGGTACTTCCCCTTCATACTGCCACTACTCACTTTTTTACGTTGCTCTCGTCTATCTTCCAAGCAGCCTAATTGCTGCACTCGGTCGATAGTGCCTGCTCTTTGCTCAAGGAATTCTAACTGTGGGTTCCCAGACCTAACACTTTCCTGTGTACTGCTAAAGGTAGAGGATTAAAAGGAGCTTGTTCTGCTAGGTATGTGAATAATCACAAGATGATTTAAAGTTAAATAGCTTAATAATTTCTTGTGATATTAGTTACATAAAAATCGAGGTAGAAATATGAGTTTGGAAGAGAAAGCAAAAGCAGCAGGTGAGCAAATTAAAGGTAAAGCTCAAGAAAAGCTGGGAAACATCACAGGCGATCCTGAGACTAAGGCAGAAGGTCAAGAGAATCAAACTAAGGGAGAAGCTCGTCAAACTAAGGAATACGTTAAAGACACGCTCAAAGATGCAGTTGACTAAGAAAATCAGCTAGTGCATCTGTTGAACCGTTTCAAGATGTATTAGACCCTTTCACTGCTGAAGACACTAAAGCTTAAGAAGTTGGTAAATATTTAACCTTATTCTTTAAGCTTCTGACTATCAAACGTCACTCCTGATAGATAGTGGAACTATCAGCAGCAATCACTTTAGTACAGTTTAAAAGAGCCAGGTTTTAGTTAATACTGGCACGACAAATAACGCCGACGAGCTAGGGGCATTTGTCAATCACAAGAAAAATGAGGTCTATATCTGGTTAGCAATTGACCGTAATTCTTGAAAAATTATTGGTTGCTATATCGGAGATAGAACGAGAAAATCAGCCCGTAAACTCTGGGCTTCTTTACCAGAGATTTATCAACAATATGCCTGTGCTTATACAGATTTTTGGCAGGCTGACAAAACAGTTATTCCCCTAAACGTCATCGAGCTGTTGGTAAAGAGACAGGGGTAGCCTAATAAAAAGTTTGCTAGCTTGATTTAGATAAATTGACTCAGGCTTACTGATAATGGACAACCAGAAAACAGCGCTTTTAGCTTTTGTATTCTCAATAAGCTATTAGATTGAGGGAGCGTAATGAATTTATAGCTTTTGTGCTACAAAGTAGTACAACTTTCAACATTGACCATATTATTGAGAATTAAGTCACTCAAAATCCTACTTTCTCGTCGCTCATTCTCATTAAACTTCAAGCTTTTAGGCATATACTACAAATGCTATAATCTATTACGCTTCCGTCGTGCCATACATCCTCTGATAGAAATTGCTAGAATTTCCTCGCGCTAGGATAAGCGATGTGACTATGTCTAGCCCTATGGCGAATGAACATAAGCTTGATGTCTTCTATAAAGGCTGGCACGGTCCCTAATCCATTTTTAAAAAACATCTGAGGTTTTGGCAAGGCAAATTTGATGAGGTACAGACTAAGACGTCGGAGATTGGGTCAGCTGGCAATTGTGAGCACAGCGTTGGCTATTATCAAAGATCTAGCTCAAGAGACCCTCGCGCAAGAAAGTCCCAAATCACAGCTTCCAGCAGTACAAATGCCAGAACCTGGCAGTGTTGGTATCAAGTTGCATGTCAACGGTATAGAACACCAGCTGCAGCTTGAGCCACGAGTGACCTTACTCGATGCGCTCCGCGAACGGCTTGGTCTTACAGGCACGAAGAAGGGTTGTGACCACGGTCAGTGCGGTGCCTGTACTGTGCTGGTGAATGGTCGGCGGATGAATTCTTGTTTGTCATTAGCGGTGATGAACGTCGGTAAATCGATTACCACTGTAGAAGGTTTGGCTAATGGTGACAAACTGCACCCAATGCAGGCAGCATTCATTACCCATGATGGCTTTCAGTGTGGTTACTGCACTCCTGGTCAGATTGTCTCTGCTGTGGGGCTGTTAAGCGAGGAGTGTGGACCTAGCGATGCCGAAGTCCGCGAATGCATGAGTGGTAACATCTGCCGCTGCGGTGCTTACCCTAACATTGTTGCCGCAATCCAAGAGGTCAGAAAGGATGGTGGAACTCATGCATCCATTTAGTTATACTCCGGTGACTGACGAACAAGCCGCTATTGCTGCCGTTGCCAAGAGGGCACAAGCTGTTTACCTGGCTGGTGGCACTACCCTGATTGACTTAATGAAGCTGAATGTCCAAACACCGACTCAGCTTGTCGATATCAACTCATTACCGCTCTCTAAGATCGCAGTCCATGACAAAGGGGTACGCATAGGGGCAATGGTCAGCAATAGTGATGCTGCCCATCACCCTCTTGTGCGCCATCGCTACCCGGTTTTATCAGCAGCCTTACTATCAGGAGCTTCACCACAGCTACGCAATATGGCAACAGTAGGCGGTAACTTAATGCAACGCACACGTTGCTACTATTTCCGCGATCCAGCCATGCCCTGTAATAAGCGCGATCCGGGCTCAGGCTGTCCGGCTATAGATGGCTACAACCGTATCCACGCGATCTTGGGAACCAGTAATCACTGCATTGCCACACATCCATCCGACATGAGCGTAGCGATGGTTGCTCTTGATGCCATTGTACAGACACGTGGACCGAGAGGAGAGCGGAGCATCCCGATCGCTAATTTTTACCTATTGCCGAGTAACCATCCAGAACACGAAACGGTTTTGGAGCATGGGGAGCTGATTACGGCTGTTGATCTGCCCGACTCGCCGTTTGCCGAACGCTCATACTATCTAAAAGTACGCGATCGCGCCTCCTACGCCTTCGCCTTATCATCTGCTGCTGTTGCCCTTGATATTCAAGGTGGCACGATCCGTGCAGCACGCATTGCCCTCGGTGGTGTAGGAACAAAGCCCT
>JAFAVL010000026.1 GCA_019242465.1 Chroococcidiopsidaceae cyanobacterium CP_BM_RX_35
GACACAGGAAATTGTCACAAATGCTCCCAGTCTCTTGAAATATCTCGGTCCAAATTCCCAGAGCCACTTCGAGCAAGTGCAGCAACTGTTGAGTGACTTGGGAATCACTTATCAGCTTAATCCCCGACTAGTACGGGGCTTGGATTACTATACCAACACTGCATTTGAAATTCAGTCGGCTGATTTGGGGACGCAGGCAACGGTTTGTGGAGGTGGTCGGTATGATGGGCTAGTTGCTCAGCTAGGTGGACCAAATACACCAGCTGTGGGTTGGGCAATTGGTCTAGAACGCCTCATTTTGTTACTGCAACAACTGCCAGCCGCCCCGAAGTCAGAGCTGGATTTCTATGTAGTTTCGCGGGGCGATGCAGCTCAAGCCCAAGCCCTCAGGCTGACTCACAGGTTAAGACAGGCTGGGTTTAGTGTGGAATTAGATTTGAGTGGTAGTGCTTTTAAAAAACAATTTGCCCGCGCCGATCGTAGCGGTGCCATTGGTTGCTTGATTGTGGGAGATGAGGAAGCAGAAAACCAAACCGTCCAGCTTAAATGGATGGTGTCTAAGGCACAACAGGCGATCGCGCAAGACGATTTGCTGTTGATGACAGACAATCTGCGTCACCAGCTAGATAGTTTTACCACGAAGTAAAATCTCCTTCCATTTGTTAAAAAATTTTAGCAGTCAAACTCTTGGGCGCAATTTGCTGTAGATTCAGTTTGTGATTATCTTAGGAAAACTATGTTTGCAGCATCATATTTACCCGCTTTCTTAGTTCCCCTAGTTGGTCTAGTCGTGCCTGCTGTGGGTATGGCGTTCTTGTTTCTGTACATTGAACGTGAAGATCCTTCTGGGATCTAACCACTAGTCAGAGCGGCGGAGCTATTATAGGCTCCGCTCCTCACTTTCCTATAAACACTTTTCTACCTGCCTAGGTCAACTTTTAACCCAGCAAGAAAAGTATGTACTATCCCCTCATCACCTTTCCACTCACCCCCTAGGAACTTTGACAAGGAGTGACAAATACCCTCTTTTACTTCCTGTTCAGATAGAGTTTCTGTTTGTGTCTCCTCTTCCCCAGTCACTGTATTCCTATTTTCCTCAGTGACAATGATGCTTGACATAAATTTTCCATCTATGTAGTAAACAAGGTCTTTGTACTTTCCTAAAGTTAGAAGATAGGCAAGTTGTAACTTGTTCTGCCATTTGGCTCCAAATTCCTGAATGATAGATTGCTCAAAGGTCTGTTCCCAGTTTCTGAGAAACTCCGAATTCTCTCTGAGTTCTGGAAGACTGCGCTGTGAGATGGACATGTCAAATCCTCCAAATCCTGGTTTCTCGGAGTAATATCTGATTCCAAGTCGGATAATATCAGCCGCACTGAGACCCATCTCTCTAGCTTTCTGCTTCAGCAACTTATCTTCTTCTTCCGTTAACCTGACTCTGTACTGCTTAACTCTTTTCATTTGGCTATCCAATAGATATCTACTTCTCCTACTATAGCTGTATACTCTCAAGCGCTTCAGGGCTGGGAAGAGTATTTTGGTTATGACTACACCTATTACTATGTAGCTAGCTTGTATTTATAAAGTCTATGTTTCAGACGAAGCCTTGGATCGAGCAGACTGATCCACCCCGCTCCCCTAAAGAAACGCTGCCTACTATGTATGACCTAGCCAGCGAAGATCCACAGGAGCCCGGTTTGCCCGACGAATTTCACGATTTACAACCCCAATTGTTAACTCTCACCTGTCGCTCTCGTCACTGTCCTTCACAGCAGATGTTTACAGGTACCGATATCAACCTCTACTACGATGTTCGGCATCCCCTTTGGCACAAGCGTCCCGACTGGTTTGTCGCGGTAGGTGTACCCCGACTTTATGACGAGGTTGATCTGCGCTTGAGCTATGTGATCTGGCAAGAGGGAGTTAGTCCGCTTGTCGTAGTGGAATTTCTTTCACCTGGAACTGCAAAAGAAGACTTGGGGGCAAACATCAAGGCTGCAGCAGCAGATGAAGGACTAAGTTCAGCTAACCAGTCAGGAGCTAGCACCCCGTCAGAGGGAGAGAATGGCAAATCTACTGGAGATGAAACGGTGAAGGAAACACCGCCCAGAAAATGGGAAGTTTACGAGCAAATATTGAGAGTGCCTTACTATGTGGTTTTTAGTAGATACACCAACCGAGTGAGGTTCTTCCAGTTGGCAGGAGGGCATTACCAGGAACAGGAACTAGATCGAGAGCAGCCCAGAGTATGGATTCCTGAATTAGAGTTGGGTTTAGGTTTGTGGCAAGGAGAGTATCAGGGCATTGAGAGATTATGGTTGCGCTGGTATGACGCCAAGAGTAACTGGGTTTTAACTGAGACAGAACAGGAGCGGCAAGAAAAGGAGTTGGCACTCCAACAAGCTGAGCAAGAAAGACAACGAGCAGAAGCAGCTCAAGCTAGGGCAGAAGCAGCTCAAGCTAGGGCAGAAGAGTTAGCCCAACGACTGCGAGACTTGGGAATTGACTGTTAACTAAAGAGGCAGCGGGGCAGGAAGTCCCCACAAAGTGGGGATTAGGGGCAAAGGGGGAGAAGAACATCCCTGCTAAAAACTGCCTCTTCTTAACAACAGACATTTGAGCAGAATGGCTAGATCTGTAACAGTCTCTACCCGAAGCTAAGGTTAAGATCTGTAAATAAAGTTCTGTTAGTTGAAAAAGGGAGTCACCACATATGCTAAGCGCCGTCGAAAATCAATCTCCTCATCGAGTAGTGATTGTCGGTGGCGGCTTCGGCGGGCTCTATGCTGCCAAAGCACTACGTCACGCTCCCGTGAACATCACCTTGGTTGATAAGCGCAACTTTCATCTGTTTCAGCCGCTCCTTTATCAAGTCGCAACCGGGACTTTATCCCCGGCAGACATTTCATCCCCACTGCGCTCGATCCTAAATCGTCACCGAAACACGAAAGTGCTGATGGGAGAAGTTATTGATATTGACCCTACAGCGAGAAAAGTGATCCTGCGTAACGAAGAACTGAACTATGACAGCCTGATCGTTGCTACTGGCGTCAGTCACCACTACTTTGGTAATGACCACTGGGAAACAGTTGCTCCCGGCTTGAAAACGGTGGAAGATGCGCTCTCTATGCGGCGGCGGATCTTTATGGCGTTTGAAGCCGCAGAAAAGGAAACAGATCCAGAGAAACGCCGTGCTTGGTTAACTTTTGTATTAGTGGGTGGTGGACCAACTGGGGTAGAGTTAGCTGGCGCGATCGCGGAACTTGCCTACAGTACCCTGAAGAAAGATTTCCGCAACATTAACACCGCAGAAGCCCAAATTTTATTGTTAGAAGGTATGGACCGCATCCTACCGCCTTATGCCCCAGAACTATCTGCACAGGCAGAAACATCATTAAAGCAGTTGGGCGTGACGGTGCAGACAAAGACAATGGTGACGAATATTGCCGATGATGTTGTTACTACCAAACAGGGCGATCGCGTAGTACAGATTCCCGCTAGAACTATTTTCTGGGCAGCTGGCGTCAAAGCATCTCCGATGGCAGAGGTCCTCTCTAAACGTTTAGAAGCACAACTCGACCGTGCAGGGCGGGTGATTGTTGAACCAGACTTAGGCTTACCAGGACATCCCAATATCTTTGTCGTGGGAGATCTAGCAAGTTTTTCGCACCAGAATGGCAAACCACTGCCCGGTGTTGCACCAGTAGCAATGCAGGAAGGGGAATATATCGCTGCACTGCTCCAACGGCGGCTTGATGGTAAAGATTTACCGCCGTTCCGTTACGTAGATCGAGGCAGTCTTGCCGTGATTGGGCGGAATGCTGCTGTTGTGGACTTGGGTTTCATCAAATTTTCTGGTTTCTTAGCTTGGTTGACCTGGCTATTTGTTCATATCTTCTATCTCATTGAATTTGATAACAAATTGATAGTGATGATCCAGTGGGGCTGGAACTATTTCACCCGTAACCGTGGTGCCCGCTTGATTACTGGAGAAGAATCGCTCCTACAGGTTGCTTCCACTTCTAATGGCGATTATTTCGTGCCAGCCAACAATAAGTCTGTTGTCGAAGTAAATCAGTTAAGCCCTTCTACTGGTAGTTAAGAGTAACATCTTGTACCATCAAATTCACTGAAGGGTCATCTCATCCAAATTTAGCCAGTTACTGCTACCCTCAAAGCTATTGAAGCTTACAGATATAGTGTTGTTACCAGCATTGAGCCATATGTTGGGAACCATGATACTTTGCCAACGATCCCAGCTTTGGGTCCCTGGGAATATCTGGTTGCCAACAATCATCCTGTCATTCACATTAATAGAGCGGGAGGCGTTGCCATTTGCTGCGGCATAGCGAAACACTAGATTGTACTTGCCGGAACACGCCACATTAACATTGAAAGTCACTGACTGCCCATCATGGTTCCAATCTACTATGTAACCCGTGCCGTGATATCCATTATTGTTAGCTGCTGTTGACAGTTGATTAAGTGAGGCATTCTCGGCTTGATAGGTTATCCCTGTTGTTCCTAGGAAAATAGCAGCATTGAGGGTGTCAAGTGCAGCGCTTTGTCGTGCGGCATCCGCACCGTTAAAGGTTTTGGCCCAACTGAATCCAAACTGATTGTCACGATTTCGGTCTGACCAAACTGAGTCTGCATTCTTAATGATGAAATCTTTGTAAAGCTGTTTGTTTGTGATTTGGTAAAGGTAGTAAAGGTTGCGGATGAAGATACCTTTAAACTGCGCACCTTCACTACCACAGTTTGATTCGCACGGCTCTTGCAAGATGCCGTTAGGGGCTAGTTTGCGAATAGCTGCATCAGCGATCGCCTGTGCCTGAGTGAGCAACAAGGAGTCCTGTGTACTTTTATAGAGATCGACCAAACCGCCGAGGATGACCCCTTGGTTATAGGTCCAAGTTGTCTGTCCATTGTTCTGACAGGCGCTATTGAGTTTGCTCAAGGTAACACCTGTGGTGGCTCCGGCGACTTCCTTGAGCCCATCATTAATCAAATGGCTGCGGTTGATGAGTCCAGTCTGTTTAAACCAGTTCCATTCCCGTTTTGCCCAGTCTATGTAGCTCCCAGGTCCACTGTCACCAGGGGTGCGTAGGTGCAGCTTGGCAGCAATTGACAAAAATAACTCATTGGTAATGGCATTTTTGTATTGCTGTTGCTGCTTCTGCCTCTTCCACCAAAGACCGCCGCCACAAGTTGAGTTCCAACCCCTCTTCATATCGTTGAAGATGATTTTAGCCATATCAAGATACCGAGGTTCGCCAGTTAAATCATACGCTTTGATCCAGGTAAGCGCCCACCAACCCTCGTCATCATAGAACCAAGGGTTGAGGAAGTGACTGCCCTTATACTTTTCAAATGTATTAAAGATATTGCCACGATAGGTGAGAGTATTAGTGAGCATGGAATAGTCAATTGTTGTCTCTAAAGCGTTTGCTGCATTCCACCACTCAGCCGTATTCCAAATTCCAGTTGCAAGGTTGTAGAAAATTTGTAGTGCTGCCATCCCTGCCGCTACACCTAGGTGACAACTTTGTGGTGCGATCATGCTCTTCGACTAAAAATAATTGATTAGACTGAACTGTGTTAGTGCAACTTTTTCAACAAGAAAACCCCAGTACCTGTAAAGGTTGGGGCAAACTATGAGTGAGACACAATGGAGGTATCATGCCATTGCGTAACGATTGGTTCTGTGCCCTAGATCACCTGGGAAAGATAATTTTAAATTCTACTCCGGCACTGATATCTAAATCGATAGTACCTCCTAGCTGACTAGTCAAACCGTTAACTAATTGTAGACCTAGTGATTTTGTGTTCTTAAAATCAAAGTTTAGAGGAAATCCGATACCATTATCTCGGACAATTAGGACAAATTTATTCGTAGCAATCGGCTGAAAACTGATTTGGATTTCACCTGAACTGTCTGCTGGAAAGGCATGCTTCAAACAATTTAAAACCAGTTCATTAAGGAGCAAGCCACAAGGAAGAACTATATCAAGACCAAGGAAAATATTCTCGCCTATATCCATTTTAATTTCAATTCGTTCCGAACTAACTTCATAGGAATAAAATAAGCTTTGAACTAGATCATGGATATACTCTGCGAACTCTATTTTTGCCAAGTCTTCAGAGTGATATAACTTCTCATGGAGCAGAGCCATTGATTCAATTCGGCTCTGACTTACCTTGAATATTTCTAGGTATCGTTTGTCTTTAATAGACTCTGACTGAAGGTTGAGAAGACTGGAAAGAATCTGTAAATTGTTTTTAACTCGGTGATGGATTTCTTTCAATAAAATTTCTTTTTCTTTGAGCGATGCTCTGACTCGCTCTTCCGTCCGCTTACGCTCCCGTCGTTCTTCTGCCTCGCGCAACTCTCGCTCAATAGCAGGAACAAGTCGTGCCAAATGACCTTTCAAGATCAGGTCATGTGCGCCAGCTTTCATCAGTGCCACCGCAGAATTCTCGCCAATGTTGCCTGAAATGATGATGAATGGTATGTCAAGCCCTTGTTCTTGCAATAGCTTTAAAGCTGTAGATGCACTAAACTGCGGCAGAGAGTAATCACTGATGACGACATCCCATGACTGCTGCTCAAGCGCTTGCTCAAGCGCTGCGGCATTATCAACCCGTTTAAAAACTGGCTTGTAGCCGCCGCGTTGCAGTTCGAGCGCCAGTAATACAGCGTCGTCTTCTGAATCTTCAACAACCAGTAAGCGCAGTGTTCCCGTCATACAAGCTATAGCTGCCTCAGAGCTAGTTATTCTAAGACAAGGCAGTATAGTCCCAATTAGAACACAACCTTGCAGCTATAATACCGCTATGCTCCACTTCAAATATTCACATGAAGTGACGCAACGGGAGTGTCATTATCGTAGTTAGCGTGGATTGGTTAGGATAGGTAGTAGCAAATTGCACAAAACTTTCCCTATCTAAGATAACCAAGGAAGAGATATATGGCTTTAAGAGTCAAGCATGTGCTTAATCTCAACAAGGGACTGACCAGCTTAGTTGTAGTGGGATTAATGCTGGTCTACCAAAACTTTACCCTTGGTCCCTGGATTTATCTGGCACTCCATGGCACCTATGGAATGCTATGGCTACTTAAGGATCGGATCTATCCAGACAAACAGTGGGAGCAAGAAATTTCCTTCAGGCAAGGCATTTTTATTTTTGGGATAGCGGCTCTGTACTGGGTGGCTCCTTGGCTCCTAGTTAGCAGTAGAACTGTAGCATCGGCTCCACTGCTGGCGATCGCTATTTCCCTGAATATCCTTGGTGTGTTTCTGCATTACGTCAGTGATGCGCAAAAATATTTTACTCTCAAGTATCATCCTGGACTAATTACGGAAGGGCTCTTTGCCCGTTGCCGTAATACTAACTACCTAGGAGAAATTCTCATTTATCTTTCTTTCGCCTTGATAGCGCAACACTGGTTGCCATTTTTAATCCTTGCTATCCTGGGTGGCGTCATTTTTCTCCCAAACATGCTTAAGAAAGACCAGTCTCTCTCCCGCTACCCAGGGTTTGTGGATTATCAGGCGCAGTCGGGGCTCCTGCTGCCACGACTATTTCTGCCGAGAAGTCACAAGGGAACAAAATTATTAGCTCAAAAGCCAGAGTAGCACAAAATCCTCAATCTTTATATGTCATTGGCTTAACTACGAATGGCTTCGCTTGCAAATCACCTGAAATGGGACGTTTCAGGAACAGAAAACCTGCATAGTAACAGCCAAAGGCAATTAAGCCTGCAAATGAAGAGGGTTCAGGTACGCTTGTTGTTTGTTGAAGATATGTCAAGGCTTTATCGGCATGGATCAAACCATAGCCACTGCTGCTGCTAAAGCCTGAAGAGGAATCTAGTGGTGTTGCAGTCTGTGTTATTGCTGCGTAAATCTGAGAGTTAGTAGCCTGGGGAACTGCCTGAAGCAGAAGGGCGGCTACACCAGCAGTGTAAGGAGCAGAAGCCGACGTGCCAAAGAAGTCATAGAATGTGCCTTGATTAGTAACTTCAGATGGAGAGCCGCCTGATAGATTGAAGGAGATGGGGATGCCATCAGGTCCTACAACGTCAGGCTTGCAGGTTCTGTCAGGGCTCGTCGAGCAGGATGAGCTATTAGCTCCGGCCTTCGAGAACGGTTCTAGTTGTCCTTGCTTGACAGTTGTGGTTGAAAAACCAGTGTAGTTGAAGTTTGAGGTTGTTGGGTTGCCCTCATATGCAGCTCCTACAGTAACCGCATTGGGATTACTGGCATGACCGTAGATGGTCAGTGGAGTAAACTGAACACCGCTATCGTTGTTACCAGCGCTAGTGAGGTAGTTAACTCCCTGATTCACAACTGTATTAATCGCTTGGTTAATATCACCATCTGGGGGAGTTGGTTCTGATACATACTGAATATCATCCACAAGGATGTTAGCTCCAGCTGACTTTAGAGCCTGAATACCGTTGCCAAAGTCGCTCTGACTGTTAACAGCTGTGTAAAACAACAACTTGGCTCCAGGGGCTACAGCGTGAATAACTTGCCCTATGGCACGGCCCTCGTCACTTAGAGGACCAGTAGATTCTTTAACTATTTGGATCTGGTTTTGTGGTGGTAGATATCCGTGGCTTATATCATAGTTCAAGTCATCCACAGTACCTGTACTATTCATACCCGGTGTGGTATTAAAGCTGTTCGATAATATACCAACTGTGACACCAGTGCCGTCTGAACCGTTATCCCGAATACTAGTAACTCCTGTCGCATTCGCTGCTTGCTGAATCGGAAGAGAGAAATCAGCCGCTTGTGCGCTTGCAACGGCACCACCGAATGCAGCCGTTATACTAATTGCTGCTAATTTGACTAGCTTTGAGAAGGCTATTGGCGCAATATTACCCTTAGTTTGGCTTACGCCACATGCATCTATCATTAGACCTCTGCTCCAGACACACAATACTCCTATCCTGCTACCAAATTCATAGAATTTCTGGTAGCTGCTCTCTGTAGAAAATCTCTTAAAGGACAAAGTTAATATTAGTGCCCTTCATGGCAATGTATTGCCTAGTTAAGAAAAGACGAGACAAACTAAGAACAATAGGTTGCCCTATCTGCCTCGTCTCTTATTCCTAACATTTGCTTAAAAAGCAGTATGAAGGTTACAGCTAGATTAACCTTGCTTGATTTGACGCTTCTGTTGCTTGAGCATCCAACCTGCACCCAAAACACCAAATGCTAGAGTGCCCCATATAGGAGAAGGCTCAGGAACACTTGCTGGGTCGGGGATAGCAGTGGTGTATTGGTGAACATTCAGACTTGCTCCCTGTACAGTCAAAGTGCCAGGTGCAGGAGTAGTGACGTAAGCCGGTTGCCCTCCAACTTGTGACTTGTTTAAAGAGCTATCAGGACCAGTCACACTGGTACCTGGTCCTGAGATGGTGAAGGCATGAGCCGGAGCCGTTCTGGCAACTCCTACTACGAACAATGCTGTTCCGACAGCAACGAGAGACAGTTTCTTTGCAATATTCATGACGACAGTAAACTCCATGGCGGATACCAATAATTACAGCATGTGGATTTTAGTTCATCAAGTTTTTATCCGTTTATTCACTGAAACTTTATTTTTATTCTTTTTATTAGTAGGTCGCTTTAAATAATCTTTATAAACCAATTATTGTGGTATGAACAGTATTATTACTGGCATTAAATAGCAGAAAAATCAATAGCATGATCCTCTTAAATAGACTTCAGAAAATACACTGAAATAGATGAGAAAATCTGGTAGAGACAGCAAGTATTTCAGTGAAATTACTGTTGTAATTAAATTCAATTTTTTAAAGTTAAAAGGAGAAAATGCTTGCATAAATTTCCTAATCAGGCCACCGTAAATATACGTAAATAACTTAGAGAGCTAGCAAGGTTAGCAAGTTTCTCCGTGAAATTACTGCTGTCATCAAGCTCAACTTATCCTTCTTGTGTGACTTTCGGAAAATTTAACGAGTTTACGTCGTTCCGACCGAAGATAAATTAATGTTCCACCCCACTGATTCCATCGAGGAGTATTTGGAAGATGGCACAAGCCGTTTAGACTTCAAACCCTGGTTCAGGTAAGTTAGTCTAAAAAATATAAACCCTTTGCTAAGCGCTTTATGACTGCTGTATCCCCCGTTGTAAAACCTATCAGCCAAATGCAGCTAACGCCTGGCAGTGTCCCAACTATCCAGAATGTCAGTTGGGACGAATTTGAGTTGATTTTGCAAGAACTGGGAGAAAAACGTATCAGCCGAGTCGCTGAGAGGGGCAGTACATTAAATCTGATACCAGTCCTACCTTTCCAGATGTCCCTCTCACTCGCATCATTCCAACTACAGTAGAAAGGGCTTGGCAAGTAGGAACTGCACAGGCGCTGGAGGAGTTTGAAAAGTTTTAGCTGCTGCTACCTCGACTTGTAGGCAGCTTCTTACACCCCTTGGAAGAATGTGTTCTCAGTCCCCTGAAACATAATCCAGGACAAGAAAAAGTTAGTAATGAAGATCACGAGCAATGCTGTCACTACGGCAGCAGTCGTGGACTGCCCTACTCCCTTAGCTCCCCCTGTTGTCGTTAAACCCCAGCTACAACCAATTACCGCAATCAAAGCTCCGAAACATGCCCCTTTGATCATGGCATCAGCTATGTCTGTCATACGGGTGAAATTGCGGGCGGAATCTATAAAGACACCTGGGGAGATGTGGTACAAATTGGTGGCGATTAAGAATCCCCCAGCCATGCCTGTCAGTAGAAAGATCAGGGTCAAAATTGGCAACATTAGACAACAAGCAATGACACGGGGAGTGACCAAATAATCTAGTGGATCGGTTTTTAGCATATAGAGCGCATCGATTTGCTCTGTCACCCGCATCGTCCCGATTTCAGCCGTAAATGCTGAGCCAACTCGCCCTGCAAGTACTACCCCTGTCAGCACTGGAGCTAGTTCCCTTGATAAGGCGATCGCTAGTACCCCGCCAACAGTACTGCCAGCGCCAAAGTTGATCAACTCCCGCGACACTTGGATAGTAAAGACCATGCCCACAAAGATTGCCGTCACTAGCGTGATGACTAGGGATTCTGGACCAACTTCTGCCATCTGTTCTACAGTGTTGTGACGATTAACCCTACCACTGAGTAGATGAACAACAACTTGTCCACCTAATAAAATTGCCGACAGTAACCGCCGACTCCACACTCCTAGAACCGAACCAGACGTAGTTTGACTCAAGATAGTAAGGCCAACTCAATCCCTCACCGTGATGATGCAGCCATCAATTTATCTAATATATCTGAAAGCACAGGGTTTAGATAGGGTGCAATGGGCTTCCTCAAAGCCCAGCGAACTGCCCATACAATTTGCCGTTGTAAACTTTAGGTTC
>JAFAVL010000175.1 GCA_019242465.1 Chroococcidiopsidaceae cyanobacterium CP_BM_RX_35
TTTAAGTCTCTTAGACAGCGATTGTATAACCGTCTGCAAATCTCCAACCATTCAAGCATTTGTACTTGTTGGTCTTGGGTTGGATAAATTCTGTAAGTGTGGTTAAGTGTGATCATGTCTATATCTTAGCACATCTTTTGTGTGCGATAAACCCCGTCCGCCATTCATCGTCGCGCCAAAACAAGTTTGGCGGACGCCTTCTGGCGGTTGAAGCTAAAATGCAACTGCCGACTTGAGGTTCGGGGTAGCAATGGAACTGCAAGTAACAAACGTAACGCCGTTCAGTTTGTAAACTGCTTAAACCCCTGAGTTCAAGGTTTGCCATAACAGCTACAGTAAAATATGACCACATAGTGACCACATTATCCGGAGGCATGACATGAAAAGTGTAGGTATACGCGAGTTCAGAGACAAGGCTTCTCACTACTTAGCAAGCAGAGAAGTCCTGGCGGTGAAACGACATGGCAAGCTAGTGGGTCTATACATCCCAGTCAAGGAGTCAGAGGACGAGGAAGTCCATCGAGCCATGGACCACTTGGGGCAAACGGTAGCAGCTGTTATTGCTGAAAGCGGCTGGGATGAAGAAACACTCAGCTGTGCGTTAGATCTGTCGTGTCCAGATTAAAGTGCGTTTAGTTGTTGATGCCAACATCTTGGTGGCAGAACTGATTCGCCAGCGGGGGCGGGAGTTAATTGTCCATCCTGAGCTAGAGCTTTACATGGCTGAAAAAGCTTGGGATGAAGCCCGCTATGAATTGAACAAACGGGTAGCAAAAATGGTGCAAAAGGGAATATTTAGTCAAGACAGCGGACAAATTTTATTGGTTGATGCTATGGCTCTAGCTGAGGTAAAGGTGTCTTTGATCCCCCACAAAGTCTACGCTTCTAGAGAAACCATAGCTAGGGCTCGTATCCCTCGTGACCTTGATGACTGGCCCACTGTAGCCCTAGCCTTAGTCATGTCAGCGGCCATTTGGACTTTGAACAAAGATTTTCTAGGATGCGGTCTGCCAACATGGACTACAGACACACTTTTGACACATCTTGCTACTGAGGAGATTTAACTACTGAATAATCTTAGCTCGACTTCACCAATCAACGAAGCTCTGTCACCGACAGCAATCCTGCTCTCCTACTTACACAATCTAGCGTTGTCTAAAATAATTGGGTTACACCAATTAGCTGATACAGAATGCGCTGTTTCGGAGGTAATCACTGCTCAATGGAAAGGTTTAGCTCCATAAGACACAGACAATACTTGGAGAACTGCTTGTGATTATTCTGTGGATTTTAGTCATCCTTGCTAGTGTCGCAGCTATTGTCTGGGGGGCAGAAACGTTTGCTGAACATTTAGGAATGGCGGCTGTCCGGCTTCGCATTAGCATGTTTGCTTTAAGTTTATTGCTGGCGGGGGCAGAACCTGAAGAGTTAGCGACAGCCGTAGCTGCGGCTTTGAAAGATGTTCCAGGGATTGCTTTTGGAGATGTGATTGGTGCAAATATCGCCATTTGCCTGGTAGCGTTGGGAGTAGGTGCATTAATCGCGCCATTACCGTTTGGGAAGCACGTTAGGCGCTATGCTTTGTTAAGCGTGCCGCTGGGAGTCATTGCTACTGGGTTTGTATGGGATGGTCAGGTTGATCGCGTAGAAGGTGCATTACTGGTAGGACTGTATATCCTTTACGTTGCGATGATCTGGAGCGTAGAACGCCACCCACCGACGTTAGGCGAAACTGAAGAAATCGAGGAAGTACAGGCGGAACTGGCTACCACTGAATCTAGCAACAGTAAGTCTCGTGTTAGTAAAGACATACTGTTGGTTTTAGCAGGTGTTATCGTAATGGCGGTAGGAGCAACCCTGCTTGTTGAGGCAGTCCGTCAGATTAGTAACGTTGAAGAGACACAAACAAAGCTGGGGTTAACACTGATTGGATTTGCTACCGCGTTTGAACTGGTAGTACTTGCCTGGTCGTCAGCGCGACGGGGTATTTCTGAGGCAGTGGTTGCTGGAGTAGTTGGTTCATTTGCTTATAACGTCACTATGACATTAGGGACTGCTGCAATCGTTCGTCCGCTTCAAGTTTTAGATGCCGATCATCTGCATAGACCGTTACTCCTCATGCTGGCATCGCTTATACTGGTAATTCTTTTAGCAGTACCGCAAGGATTTCTCAACCGGATTTCGGGTAGTATTTTACTAACCGCTTACCCACTGGTTGTGATCGCGATGCTTATCCAATAGGAGTATTCTCATCCTGAGAGAACTTCCCAGAATCAGGCGTTGCTGAAAGCTTAATGATTTAGGCGGCAAGAGGAATGGTTTTGAATTTCAAGTAATGCAGCAGCAAACGAACCGAGAGTTCAAGCATTTCGACAGATTTGGAGTAACAGAATGTCTTGCGGTGTAACAAGAATAAACCAGTCGGTCCTGCACCAACAATGACAACATCCACACTTAGAAAGTGGGATAGTCAAACTCAATATAGAGACACTCCAGTCCCCGCATGAGTACGTTTGGTAAGTACTGATAATCTTCCTGTGCCAAACGGATGTTCTTAAGCCGTAGCAGCAAACGCTCATAGGCAATCTGCATTTCCTTTCGAGCCAGCATAGCGCCCAAACAAAAATGAGTGCCATGACCAAAAGACAAGTGGCTGCTTGCATTATGGCGGCACACATCGAAACGCTCACCCTCTGGGAACTTCACGGGGTCGCGATTAGCAGCATCGAAGCGGATCATAACCAAAGACCCAGCTTCGAGATCAACATCTGCGAGTTTCGTATCTTGCGTCACAACTCGCCACATTCCTGCTGTCGGATTTTCCATCCGTAGAACTTCTTCAACAAAGTTCTGTAGCTGGGAATCTATTTGTAATAGCTTCATCTGCTGAGGATTCTTTGCTAGCAACAACATTCCAGCTGCAAGCGCACTGGTGATAGTCTCATTACCTGCCACTAGGATTTGCTGAATGATACTTAGCAACTCAGCCATGTCGAGTGATCGCTCTCCAGCCACTTTTGCTTGTACCAAGTCAGTGATCAAATCATCCTGAGGCTGTTTTTGGCGTGACTCTATGACACCACGAAAATAATGCTGGAAAGCAACGATATCTTTAGCACACTGGATCTCCTGCTCCCTAGAGAGCATGTGACCTAGACGCGCAATAAAAGCATCAGACCATTGCTTGAACTTTGACAGAGCTGCTTGCGGTACACCTAACTGCTGAGCAATAACTTTGATCGGTAAGGGTACGGCAAACTCACTGACGAATTCACACTTGCTCTTTTCGGCGAAACTGTCAATGAGTTCATCAACAGTTTGCTGAATCAAGTCATGCATCTTGTTGATCCGCGATGAGGTAAACGCCTTATTCACCAGTGCTCGGAATCGCTCGTGTTCTGGCGGATCGGCTGTGAGCAGGGTGTTTATCTGAGGCCAGCCTTGAGCAGAGATTTGCTGCAACTCCAGATCCTGTTCTTCTTTGCCAACCAGTAAAGTCGAGAAATTGCTAGAGAACACTCTTGTATCCTTAAGAATTTCTATCACCAAATCGTAGCTGGTGACGAGAAAGAGCTTGGCGTTAGCTCTAGGACTAGGTAGCTCCTTAATGGGTGCTTGCTCCTGTGCCAGCTTATAGAATTCATAAGGGCACACAAGTAGTTTAGGGTCAAAGAAGTTGTAGTCTGATAGATGCTTCATGCTTCTAATGATGGTCAGCGATGGTTTGCTTTAAGTCACTATCGTGAGATTGAATGTCCTCATTGTCTCATCCTCCTGAGGGTTGTGTTGCAAAATTTTTTTGAGGACAGAAAACTTCTTGAAGAAGGAATTGCTTATGCGGCCACTCCCAAGATTTCAGCGATGAATTTCACCCATTTTCTAACGGCTCCTTTCTCTACTTTTTCGATCTGTCCCTTTCTCAGCATATTCATAATTTCGTATCCTTTTAGTGTTCGTCTTGCTGTATTAAATGAGCTAAATCCCATCCCCGGTTTGACCAACCTTTTAATAAATCTATGGTCTTGTTCAATTCGATTATTCAGATACTTGTTCTGTCGTAACTCTACTCCCTCGGACAACTCTTCTTTCTCTTTAAGTTCGGCAATGGCTTTGGGATAGGCAGCATTCTTATCCACATTAATCACTCTAGGCTCTTGGTTGTGAATTGCCTTCAACGCTTTGCAGAGAGAACGTTTAGCCGCTTCGGCATCCCGATGAGCGGTCAACAAAAAGTCAATAGTCTTACCAAGGGAATCGACGGCACGGTACAAGTATCTATCCTTGCCTTTAATCTTGATGTACGTCTCATCTACTCTCCACGAGTCATTAGTCGGACACAGATGCAGTCGGCATCGCTTATCCAATTCTGGAGCATATCGCTGGACCTATCGGTATATCGTTGAGTGATGAACATCCAAGCCCCGTTCATTTACCATCTCTGCCACTTGCCGATAGCTGAGCGGGTAGCTCAAGTACCAGCGGACGCACAGTAGGATGATTTCTGGTTCATAATGGCGCCATTTGAAAGGGTTGGACTTGGGCATGGAGAGAAAGCAGACAGGCGTACGAGCTTCTCAGCTTATCACTACCCCCGATTTTTGCAACACAACCTTCGCTTGTCTAATTCCAGAGCATACTTCAGCACCCATCGATTGATCGTGGAATGATCTACTTCCACCCCTTGCTCTTGCATCATCTCCTCCAAATCTCGATAGCTCAAGGCGTAACGGCAATACCACCGCACATTCAGCAGGATGATCTCTGGCAGAAAGTGCCGCCACTTGAATGATGGAGAAGCCATTTAGACCGAGGTCAGAGAAAATTAAACCCTCTCACTTTATCATTTTTGCGACAGAACCAAACGTTGGAGGTCCACATTCATCGGTTGCGGGAAAAATTAGAGCTAGACCCCAAAAAGCCCGAGTACATTATTACAGTCGAAGGATTGGGTTACCGATTTGGGTAGGGCAACAGAAAGCGGCTTTTCCCTCCATCTGAAACCTATTGAAAGCTGATTAAAAAGCTGATGAATTGGACTGAGCCAAAATCCGCGGCTCGACCACAATAAGAGCCAAGGACACCATTGTCGGTCGAGCGCCTCGCAGTATCAATAGCGTTTATCGTTTGGACAAGCAAACGCATTTGTTTTGTCCGTTCGCACTCCCTAAAGTTCAAATCAACCCTTCTTTACTGGTTGATTTGACAGATGATAACACTAACGTTTTCCAATGCCTGTCTACTCTTGAGTGCCAGTGTGATTTGAATCAAAGTTTGGCGCAAAGCGCCAAGGTTTACTTCACAAGATAATGCGCCAACCTATACTTCACAAAAAGGGAGGCGGGTATTAAGCAATGTTTCGCCACCAGTATCGAAAGCTAGGAAGAGCCCAAGGTAGTTGACGTTTGACAGGTGGGGACGCAACCAAAAGATTATTTGTCGATGTTTAAGATTGAATTAGTTTGAGGTTTCGGTAGGGCGGTAGGTGAACGGTGTCTGCGGAGCGGTTTAGGCTTTATTGTGGTGTTCAGACCATTTGCCAACTTGATAGGAGGACATCAACGTGACTGATGAACAACATTCTTTACTGAAAGCATCAGACATCAATTCAATGGATGCGTTTGAGTTTCATCATCCGCTCAATCCCAATTCAGAAATTTATTTACGGTTTCTTGGGCGTACTGTCGGTCTTAAACGCATTGGGGTGACGATTGCTCGTGTACCATCAGGCAAAGAATCTTTCATTTACCACGCTCACCAGAATGAAGAAGAATGGGTTTACATCTTGTCAGGTCGAGGGATCGCGGAGATTGGAGATCTGGAATACGAAGTTGAACCAGGAGACTTCATGGGATTTGGGCTACCTCAACAACCCCATCATCTTCGTAATCCATTCAATGAAGACCTTGTATATTTGATAGGTGGAGAAGCAGGATGCTTAGATGTTGCCGTTTTTCCTCGGCTTGGTAAACGAGTGATTAGGGATAGTGAGTCAGCTTACATATTTGATGAGTCAGCGCTTCAACTTTTTTGGAGCAGCAAGCGATCTGCTGAGGATTGATGTCTGCTCTTCGTGGTCGCGGTATAACAATTCAAATGCAGCGGACTGAAGAGAATTCCTCGTGCTGAGTTTGGTCTTGTTTGCCGCCGCTGATTTGAACCGTTAGATAGCACTAATACTAATGGAGATGAACTCAACCATTTAGCGGGATTTCGTGACTGCTATTATCGATAGTTTTAATCTCCAATCTTGTCTCGTTGTGGCTTACGTTATCCAACACGCTGAGCCGACTTTTTCTGCACCGCAGATGCTTCTGATGCTACAGGTTGTGTTTTTTCACCTGTTGTTTCAAAAACCTGTAACTCTGCTGTAGGCGAGGGTGCAATTTCTTCAGAATGAGCTGATGTAGCTTTTGAGCGACTCTGTCGCTTCTTGGGAGTCGGGGCTAGTTCTGGTGTAGGCTCAGTGGCAGTGGAAGCAACCACTTCTGCCATTGTTTTAGAAGAACGCTTTTTTCGAGTAGTTTTGTTAGACGGTGGCTCAATAACAGATGTGGTTGAGATTGCTGGTTCAGAGATTGGAGTAGGAATAGCAGTAGAATTCATGCCCATTTGTAATAATTGCCACAAATGTTCGCGACGACTTTCTACATATCTGAGTTTTTGTTCTCCCTCAACAGCATCTAGA
>JAFAVL010000375.1 GCA_019242465.1 Chroococcidiopsidaceae cyanobacterium CP_BM_RX_35
GCTTATTCTAACTAGTTCATAGTTCATGGCCATGAACTATGAACTAGTTAGAATAAGCCAGCAACAAGGTTAATACTAAGTGCCAAAATCACTGTATTGAAAAAAAAGGACAGCACTGCGTGCACTAAAGCCAAGCGTCTCATTGAGCGAGATATTATTTGAACATCCGAAACTTGAAAGGTCATACCAATTACAAAAGAGAAATATAAAAAGTCCCAGTAATCCGGCTGTGGTTCCTGAGGAAAATCCAAACCTTCAGAGTCATCAACTTCTGGAGTTGCTCTATTATCGCGGTAGTATCTGTGTGCGTAGTGCAAAGCAAACACAGTGTGCATGAGCAACCAGGAAGTCACAATTGTCAGAGCTGAAAGCCCTAAGTGTAATACTATTAGACTTGCAGGACTCCCTTTCGGAGTACTTTTGAGCATGAAAACAATAGCCAAAAGGCTAGCACATGCAGCACCGATGACGATATTTGAAATTACCCAGCGGTTGGCATCCTGACGCTGGGCGCGGTAGCGCATCTTTTGGGTAGTAGCGCTAGTCATAATTGACCAGATTAGGGCTAGCAAGCAGATAAATCCTGTGTCCCAGGCAATAATAATGCGAGTTGGTAATAATAGCTGGGACGGAAGCAGGAAAAAAACTAACCCGGAAACCGAGATAGCAAGGAATAATCTTAATTGAGCCTCTAGATTCTTAAGCACTGGCGATGATTGTGTTGAAAAAAAAATGGCGACCTAGAATGCCACCAGTAATTGCTGCTAGACGTCTACTATCGCAATAATAGCTGATTAGGGCAGTCCTATTGTTGAATTTGATCTCCTAACTCGTGGCATACTAGCAATCTAGTCCCAATAAAAGCGCTTCTCAAGATGAACCTGAAGAAAAAGGTGCTGTGTGGGGTATTACTCCTTTTGTTACCATTGGTAGCCTGTTCCCCAAACCCTACTGGGAACTCTCCTCCATCTGGAGTCAGCCAAAATCGGTCCTTTACAATTGGAGCCATTCCTGATCAAGATCCAGAAAAGCTACAGCGGTCGTATGATAAGCTGTCAGCTTACTTGCAAAAACAGCTAGGCGTACCAGTAGTCTACAAGCCAGTCACAGATTACACTGCTACGGTGACAGCCTTTAAGGTGGGCGATCTGGATATGGTTTGGTTTGGGGGTTTGACTGGTGTGCAGGCACGATTGCAGGTTAAGGGAGCCCAGGCGATCGCCCAACGAGACATTGATGCCCAATTCCACAGTATCTTTATTGCCAACAAAACAACAGGACTTAAACCTATTCAAACTATCAGTGGTTTAAAGGAACTCAAAGGGCACACCTTTACCTTTGGCAGTGAGTCTTCCACATCAGGGCGGCTCATGCCCCAGTACTTCCTGAAACAGGCTGGCGTCAGCCTTAACGACTTCAAAGGTCAGGTCGGCTTCTCTAGCTCCCACGACGCTACACTCAAGCTGGTGGAAGCAGGAACCTATGACGCTGGCGTTTTGAACGAACAGGTTTGGAAAAGTCGGGAGAAGTCTGGAGCAGTCAACCTGAACAAAGTAGAGTTTCTCTGGAGAACGCCGCCCTACTATGATTACCACTGGCTGATCAACCCTAGTGTTAATCAGCGTTATGGCAATGACTTTGTTAAGAAGGTGCAGACAACCTTGTTGAAATTGAACCCCAAAGTACCTGAGCAAAAAGAAATTCTTGACTTCTTCGGTGCCCAGAAATTTATTACTACCCAAAATTCCAACTACGCCCAAATTGAAACGATTGGTCGCGAAATCGGCAAGATCAAGTGAATGCTACAGACTCGATTTTTGAACTTAGGCACGTTACCCAGCAGTTTGGCAAATTTGTCCCAGCACTTGCCGACATCAACTTGCAGATCCAAGCAGGTGAACGGGTAGCACTAGTCGGACCAAGTGGAGCAGGCAAAAGCACGTTGCTAAGCCTGCTTAATGGAACCCAACTTCCCAATCAGGGTGAAGTTTTGGTTTTCGGTCGCAAATTGGCTTGTCTATCTCCACGTCAGCTGCGTCAAGTACAACGACGGATTGGTACAGTATATCAACAGTTTCATCTGGTCGATAATCTTCGTGTCATCCACAATATCAACGCCGGGCATCTCGGTCGTTGGTCGTTCTTCAAAGCCGTCTGCTCGCTCTTGTTGCCATTGGAAGTAGAGACAGCAGCCCAAGCATTAACACAGGTAGGTATTCCCGAAAAACTCTACGAACGCACCGATCGCCTCTCAGGCGGTCAACAACAACGAGTTGCCATTGCTCGGGTACTGGTACAAAATCCGGTTGCGATCCTGGCAGACGAACCCATTTCCAGTCTTGACCCTGAACGCAGCCGCGAGATTATGGCTCTGTTGCGGGATCTGAGTGAGCAAACAGGTAAAACGCTAGTGATGAGCTTGCATACCATTAAACTTGCCCTGAGTTACTGTCAACGGATTATTGGTCTGCGTCAAGGCAAGATTTTATTTGATGCTCCAGCACAAGAAGTTTCAACAGAGATGGTTAAAGCTTTATATCGTATTGAAGTGTGAGCCAAAAGCAAAGGTAGAAATTAGGAACAAAGACTCTAAGATAGAGCCTATCACCTCATTGAACTTAACTAGGAAGATAGTCTTATTTTGAAAAGGGTTTTATGGATATTATTGTTCGCTTCTCTTAGCGGCGTTCTTTTTCAGGTTTTAAATAGAGACTTTAATCACGATGAGCTTGAAGCAGTTCATTCAGCCTGGAAGATCTTGCATGGAGAAAAGATTTATGTAGACTTTTTTCAGCATCACCATCCTTTTTTTTACTATTCTTTGATTCCAATATTAGTAATATTTGGAGAAAGCATCAACAGTCTTATTGCTATAAGACTAACGAGCTTTGTGATGCTATTACTAATATTCTTTGTTACATACTGCCTTTCAGAAAATATTTTTAATAGAGGAGTGGGTATTTTCAGTTTAGCTTTATTAGCTATTACTCCTATTTTTACCAATAGTGCATTTGAAATCAGACCTGACATCCCTCAGACACTATTTGGTTTAGTTGCGTTATTATTTTTGTTTATCTACCTCAAAAACAGATACTTAAGATATTTAATAACAAGTTCAGTAGCTTTAGGCATCTCGTTTCTATTTCTACAGAAAGCAATATTCCTTATTTTTTCAATTGGAATACTACTTACTATTTGTACTTGTAGGAAACAAATTCCATTTTCAGATTACTTAATCTACTTTGTAGTTTTATTGTCAACTATTTCCCCCTATTATATTTATCTCATTCACGAAGGACATTTATATTCATATTTTATATTTAACTGGGTTTTGAATGCAAAATTCTTATCTCAACCATCTCAATTTGAAATACTTTATGGGACATTAGGATATGCTCTGCTCACAAATTTATTAATCTGGGTGTTCTATTGCTGGTCTCTAAAAGCTTTGATAAAGAATCTCAAACAAAAACAATTCGCTTTTCTTTCCGTTAGTCTCCTAGTCTCTATTATTTTTACTCGAACACCTCATAAACAATACTTTATCATGATAATTCCTCTGATTGCTATCATTTCAGGAGCAATATTTTATTCTATATTCTCAAAGAATAAATACAGGATCTTTATAAAGATAACCATTATCCTTTACATATTAATTTCAGTCTTACTTTTTTCGTTCTTCTCTTTTTGTGAAACACGTAATAGTTATCATCAGCTTCAAAAAATAGGTTATGTTTTATCTATTACCAACCCTAAAGACTTTGTATATGATGGAGATATTAATTTCAACGTTTTCAGAAAAGACATAAGTTTTTTTTGGTTTTCCGTCAATCCCAAAATGGGCGCACTAATCACGTATAAAACCTTTAACAGCTACCGCTATGATATTTACAATTTAATAAATACTTTTAAACCAAAGGTCATTTCAAGTAATTACATCGATAATATGAAAGATAAAAGAATTTTTAACCATTACATAAAATCACAACTATATAAAGACTTATTTATTAGAATAGAAAAGCCTTAAT
>JAFAVL010000500.1 GCA_019242465.1 Chroococcidiopsidaceae cyanobacterium CP_BM_RX_35
CCTCGTTTGCTCATTTCTTAACGGGAGTTTGAAACTTTATAAGCCTAAATATAGCCAGACTTAGCTCTAGGGGAGACGGATAGATTGACATGAGCGTTGAGCCAACGGGAGGTGCAGACGGCTCAAAAATGATGGTTACGGATTCTATGGTTCAAAGGACTAGGAGAGGTAATTGAAGGAGTGAAAAGATGGCATTTGTGCAGGCTAATTACTGGATTCAGGAGCGAACAGGGGCGCTGCTTAATTCTTCTTCAGATATCAGGCTGGCAAAAATCTTTAGAGCTAATGCATAATAGTACTGTACTGTACTATTATTTCGCGTATATGTACACTTCCCCAGTCTTACGGAGGTAGAACATGCCAGTTGTTTTAATCAATCCCTTTGTCGTCCCCGCAGACAAAGAGGAAGAATTCCTGAGAGCCTGGAACGAAACCACTCGAGTCTTCTCCAACACACCCGGCTTTATTGAAACCCATCTGCACAAAAACAGGTTGTGTCGGCAACGGGCACTTCCAGTACATCAACATCGCCCTCTGGGAGAGTGCGGACGCATGGAACTCCACCCATGACAGCTACAAGCCGAAAGAAGAGAGTATCCCCGGTGTCGAGCACTATCCTGGCATCTTCCAGGAAGTCATTGCTGCCAAGAGCATGCAAGGGAGTGAACTGGAGAATGCCTCTGTGAAGGCAGACGCTAATTTTGCATTCTGAATACATGAGCTGAGTTTTGGGAACGCACCTACGGTCCATCGGGTTGCCACAGATGTGTCCGCAGCACCCGACCTTAAGTTGACAATACCATCTTGACTATCAATATTTTGGAGTTTCGCTATGTCTCGTGATGTCATCTCCCGTGAATACATTTTGTGGATTGCGACCGTCGCCTACGGACTCCATATGCTAGAGGAGTACGAATACAACTGGCGAGGCTGGGTAGGTCGGGTGCTGGGGCTGCCAGTCGAGTGGAACGAATTCTACCTGGTCAATGCCTTCGTGATCATTCTGGGCGTATGCTGCGCGGCGATCGGCTGGCGTAAACCAGAGATGGCTCTGTCCTTTCCAGCCTTCATGCTCGTCAACGCGACCCTGTTCCACATCGTTCCGGTTCTGGTCACTCAAATCTTCTCACCGGGATTGTTCACTGCCACTGTTCTTTTCCTACCGATCGCAGGGTGGACCTATTACGGAGCATGGCAGGACGGCATGCTGACGGCGAGAAGCGGGATTGTGTCCGGTGTGTTGGGGTTTCTCATAATGATGTTCCCAATCGTGCTGCAAGTCACCAAACGGCTACCATTTTTTGTTCGGTAGGGACGTCACCGTTCAGACTTGCCACGCTTCGCGCTTTACACGAAGCGTGTGTAGCGTTGGCATTGAGAGTTACTGCTCTCTTGTTAATCAGCCGAGGATTTCATATCGCATCATCGCCGGACACCAGCGACATTTTGCCATCGAGTTTCGCAATTGGACTCGCAATTATCTACAGGCTCATGGGCGTGGTCAGTGATCGTGTGTCAAATCCAACCTTCACAGATAGGGGACTAGAAATCATGGCTGTTACACTGAATCAATGCCTTTATCGTGCCGGAAGATCAAGAGGCAGAGTTCTTGAAGAACTGGAGACAGACGACAGAAGTATATTCACATACGCCCGGTTTGATCGAGACGCACTTGCACCGCAACAAGGGCATCGGCGATGGTACATTCAAGTTCATCAACATTGCTTACTGGGAGAGCGTTGAAGCCTGGCGCTCCACGCACGGAGACTATCATGCAGGTGAGGATAGCCTGCCGGGAGTCAAAGGTCACCCAGCGATCTACGAGTCTGTCATTAATGTGCAACTTCAGGGCGAAAAATAACGACTCGAAGATGAACTGCTCCAACTCTATATAGCAATCCGTTTTAAGTTGTGAGATCTCGAAATGCCCCCCAAACTTCCAATGGGGGCTAAGAATCTAATTTCCTCAGACTTGCGGGTTAGGGGGCGAAGCCGTTCCACTGCTTACGATCAATTCAGAATTGCTATATCAACGACCAAAGGAGTTACAAATGAAAAAGCTAGACGGAAAAGTTGCGATCATCACTGGATCAAGTCGGGGAATTGGCAAAGAGATTGCAATGAGATTGGTGCAGGAAGGCGCTAAGGTCATCATCAATTACAGTCATAGTCCTGAAAAAGCGGAAGAAGTGGTCAACCAGATCAAGCAACAGGGCGGCGAAGCGACAGCAATCCAAGCCGACATGAGTCAGATTGACCAAATTCAGCAGTTAGTTGAGCAAGCCGTTGAGCACTACGGTCAACTCGATATTCTGGTCAGCAATGCTGGAATTGAGCATTTCGGCAAGCTAGAAGAGATCACGCCGCAGGATTTTGATCGCGTATTTAGTGTGAATGTTGCGGGTCAATTGTTTGTGACGCAGGCTGCCGCTCGTTACCTTTCGTCTGGTGGGCGGATTGTGCTGACTTCCTCAGTCAGTGCTCGGATTTCGGTCTTTCATCACACGCTCTATGCTGCCAGCAAAGCTGCTGTTTCGGCGATGGTGCTCAACTTAGCTCCTGAACTGGGAGAGCGTGGGATTACCATCAACGCCATTGCACCAGGTGGCACAGCGACGGACATGGCACAAGAGAATGCCAAGCTTTATACACACCCAGCGCTACAGGACGTATCGCCCGATGCGAGGCTCAAGAGCATGACATCACTGCAACGTCTTGCGCAGCCAGAAGAAATCGCCGCAGCTGTTACATTTCTAGTCTCTGATGATGCTTCCTACATCACCGGCAGCACGCTTGCTGTTGACGGCGGTACGTTCTAAGGCTAGTCAATTCGGACGCAGAAGGTGTCGCTGTGACAAAGTTTGCAGGCAAGGTGGCGATCGTAAGGGATTGAGCATTACCCCATCACCAGTCCTAACGGAGTGTGGTTTACACAAGTGAGACTTGCTGTAGTTATTAGCCGGATTTGATAAGCAGTCAGACGAAAGAACGGGGGAGGCACGCCAGTATGTGGCAGCAAATGATTAACAAGCCAATCGAGCCAATAAACCAAACAAACGACTCGCTGTGGGAAGTCCTCAAACGGTATGATTTTTACGTTGAATCCACAGTTACACTGCTTCGGCGCGTGACCAGGTGCATACAGTTCTAGGTGTAGGAGCCAGCAAACATAAATGCCAAAACCAGCACTTCCCGACATTTTGCAACCAGGATTAAGTGCAACTAGACTAATGAGTCTAACCGGTATTAACTGCAACCAACCTGCAATCATCCGCTTTAACTAGGATTAATTGCAAATAACTTAAACACCTTGCCATGACTAGAATAATTTCATGCAGCTAGCTCTCCCATTAGTCCTTGCTCACACGCTATAAGAGTTGTTTGGTTAAGGTTAACCTATCTGGAGCCATGCCAGAATCGCTCTGGGTGCTCTAAGGAATACACGGCTCAGATGTACTGTGTCATTGCCCTGAACCTCAGGTATCTTGTATTAAGAGGATAGCCCACCATCCACAACACATGCCACCCCTGTAATGATCCTCACGCATTACTATCACAAAGATGATTACCCATTTCAAAGCCTGTTATGTTTGAGCGAAGAAGAAGCTTTGAGGGCAATCTCTAACTTGGATAATTGTACTGGATTAGTTTATCGCAGATTCAAAAATCCAATCAGCTATCTAAAGCGGAGACAGGCAACGGAAAGCTGGCTGTCTGAAATCTTTTTCGCCAGTTTCGACAGGCTCAAGTTATTCCATAAGAATCATCAGGAGAGAAACAATGGATTTTCAACTTGTAAACAAAGTGGCTTTAGTTAGTGGTTCGACAGCGGGGATTGGATTAGCGATCACCACAACTCTTGCTCAAGAGGGTGCAACCGTTATTGTCAATGGACGCACTTTAGAAAGAGTCGATGCAGCCATTGATCAGATCAAACAAACGGCACCTAATGCCAAACTTCAAGGAGTAACTGCTGATTTAGGCACTCAAGCAGGAGCCAACAATCTATTCCAACAGGTTCCAGAACTTGACATTTTGGTAAATAACCTGGGAATTTACGGTTCCAAAGCTTTTGAAGATATTTCAGATAAGGAATGGATGAAATTTCTAGAGGTGAACGTGATTAGTGGAGTACGGCTCTCTCGTCACTACTTGCCGCTAATGCTGAAGAAAAACTGGGGACGCATTATCTTCATTTCTAGTGAGTCAGCATTGAACATTCCCGCAGAAATGATTCACTATGGCGTTACGAAAACCGCTCAATTATCTCTCGCTCGCGGTTTAGCTGAAACTACGGTTGGCAGTAATGTTACTGTGAATTCAGTACTGCCAGGTCCTACTCGTTCTGAAGGAGTCGAAGACTTCATTCAAGGCTTAGCAAAAGATCAAAGCATTTCTCCTAATCAGGTTGAAAAAGAATTCTTTGAGAAAACTCGACCATCCTCACTGATCCAGCGATTTGCTTCAACCACTGAAGTCGCTTCGTTAGTTGCGTTTGTCGCCAGTCCTTTAGCATCTGCCGTTAACGGTGCAGCGTTGCGAGTTGATGGTGGTGTGGTGCGATCAATTGTTTAATGAAATTATGCTTTGAGCGCAATCTTTTCAGCTTACATTCTTTGCGATCGCCCACCTCGAACCTCGCACCGCTACCCACCAATAACCTTGAACCTAATAATACGAGTATTTTTAACATGCAGCACCTAATGCCAAAAGACTGGATCTTGATTAAAAAGCGGCTAACACCATACCTGTTTTTGTTACCTGCTCTCCTAATCTTGAGCCTGACTGTCTTTTGGCCAGCTGTACAGGCATTCTACCTGAGCTTTACCCACTACGATGACCTCACCCAACCGCCGCAATGGGTGGGAGGAGAGAACTTCCGCCGCCTGTGGGCTGATCCGGTATTTTGGCAAGCCCTAGGCAACACGCTCGTATATATCATTGGCATTGTACCGATTTTGGTGGTTGCTCCACTGGGACTGGCAATTTTAGTCAACCAAAAACTACGCGGAATTCACTGGTTTCGGGCGGCTTACTACACGCCTGTAGTGATTTCGACGGTGGTGGCTGGAATTGCCTGGAAGTGGCTTTATGCAGAAAATGGCTTACTGAATCAATGGCTTAAGCAACTTGGTGTTGGATGTATCCCTTGGCTGACTAGCCCTAATTGGGCTATTTTCAGCGTTATGGCGGTGACGGTGTGGAAGGGATTGGGCTACTACATGGTCATATATCTAGCTGGATTGCAGTCGATACCAGACGACCTGTATGAAGCGGCGGCAATGGACGGATCAGATGGCATCAGCAAACACTGGAACATTACTGTACCACTGATGAAGCCCTACTTGTTGCTGGTGGCCGTGATCTCTGCAATCTCTGCCACAAAGGTGTTTGAAGAGGTGTACATCATGACACAGGGGGGACCACGTAATAGTTCCAAGACGATTGTTTACTATCTCTACGAACAAGCTTTCCATAACCTGGAGATCAGCTATGCCTGCACAATTGGGCTAGTGCTGTTTTTGGTCATTTTAGTTTTGTCAATCTTGAATCTAAAGCTATCATCTCGAAATATTGGTTGAGTTCGCTTGTGAGCGATACCTTCTCCCTCTAAAGAAGGGGTTATAGGCGGATAGTTCTTCATCAAAAGAAAGATGCAGATTGCTCAGTTTGCATTTGAAATAAACCTAGATTGGTCAGCTTAGCTGACAAAGGCACTACTTTGCAGAGGTTTCCTCCGACAAGCATAGAGTGTCCGTCACAGGTAGGAGTTTAAGAATATGACGATGTTATCCCTTGACGAACTAAAAACTTTAACAGAAAAGCCCCAAAGTCCCTGTGTATCAATTTATATGCCCATGCAAAAGGCAGGACCAGAGACTCGACAGAACCCCATTCGCTTCAAAAATCTCATCCGGGCAGCGGAGGAACGATTGGATGCCATCGGTGTTTTCCATCAGGAGGCAATGGAGTGGTTGAGTTCAGCTCACCAGCTTGATTCCATTGATTTTTGGGAACACCAAGATCTCGGATTGGTTATCTTTGTCTCAAAAGCAGTATTTCGCTACTACCGTCTTCCTGTGGAGTTTCAAGAATTGGTGGTTGTGACTAACCATTTCCACCTCAAGCCACTGCTACCTCTGTTCACTAAAGATGAAAAATTCTACATCCTGGCTCTTAGCCAAAAAGATGTGAAGTTGCTTGAGGGAACACGTTATGGCGTTAAGGAACTCGAATTGGAAAATGTGCCCAAGACCATGGATGAAGCCCTTCAGTATGACGAAACTGCCCAAGAGGGGCAATTTCGCATCAGCACATCAAGAGGGGGGACTGCCAATTCAGCTGTGCAGGCAGGCACTTTCCACGGGCAGGGGAGTCCCGATAGAGATGATATCAAGCAAGATCTGCTGCAATTTTTTCACGCTATTGACGCTGGATTGCATGAGAAACTGCGCCGTCAAACAGCACCTTTGGTCTTAGCTGGGGTTGAATATCTGTTCCCAATCTATCAGGAGGCAAATACCTACCAACATCTGGTGGAAGAAGGAATTACCGGGAATCCAGAAAACTTGAAGCCAGAAGAGTTGCACGGCCAAGCTTGGCAGATCGTGAAACCTTTGTTTCAAAAGAATCAAGATGAGACTATAGAACGTTATCAGGAATTAGCTGGTGCCGATACTGGCAAAGCCTCTCAAGAGCTAGAGGAAATTGTCTCAGCTGCGTTTTTCCAACGGGTTGATTCTCTGCTAGTAGCAGGAGGGCAACAGTACTGGGGTCGCTTCGATCCAGATACTATGAAAGTAGACTTACACCAGGAACCGGAGCCAGACGACGAAGATTTATTGGACTTTGCCGCGATTCATACATTGTTGAATGGTGGTGCAGTCTATGTAGTCGAGCCAGAGAAAGTGCCTGCTGCAGCACCAGCAGCAGCCATTTTCCGCTATTGATCGATTCCCAATTGGCGGCGAGCAGCTTCCAAGAGCAAGCGTTTTTCCGCCCGCACGATTGCCATATGAGTAGGCAAGAGTGCGTCTACTTCCACAGAAATTGACGTAATGCCGCACCGCACCAGAGCATCAATCAACTCAGGATATAGTGCTGGGGCTTGACCGCAAATTGAGCAAGGGATATTTGCTTGTCTGGCTTGCTGAATCACTTGCGCGATCGCTTGCCTCACAACTGGGTGACGCTCGTCAAACATTGCTACCAACTGACCTTGGTCGCGATTAACTCCCAGCAACAGTTGAGTTAGATCGTTCGTCCCAATCGAGACACCTTGGGCACCAGCTCTCACGTATTCCGGCAGTAAAAACAGGATAGACGGTACCTCTGCCATAAGCCAGAGCTGGAATTGAGCTACCCGAGTTAAGCCCGCTTGTTCAACAAGGCGACGGCAGAAGGAAAACTCCTCAACAGTGCGCACAAAGGGCAAGATCAGATGCAAATTGGTGTAGCCAGATTGCTGTACAGCCTTCAAAGCAGCCAGTTCCAGTTCAAAAATTGTGGAATCTTGTACATAGCTGAGGGTACCGCGTTGACCCAGCAGCGAATGAGTTGCAGCTTCTTTAACTGAAGTCTCTTCCTTAAATGATGGAAATTCAGCCGCTCGCCAATCCCAGGAGCGATAAAATACTGGTCGAGGAGCAAAGGTACGGACAAACTGATTAATCTGCTCTTGCCAGAGTCCAATTAATTCAGCTTTGCGTCCCTGCTGCAGCCAGGTATGAGGATGTTGCCCCTCTAATATAGCTAGCGCCATTAGCTCTGAGCGCAACAATCCCACGCCATCCACTGGCAGACCCCTCACTGCTAAGAGTGAGTCGATTTGACTCAGATTGACATAGAGCTGAGTTGCAATTGGCACAGAGGAATAGCCTGTGGGTTCAATCCCAAGCAGAAGTGAGGATTTAGCTTGATCGTATCCCTCGCCCGCTCCAGCACGATAGACTTCTCCTCGGTTACCATCTAACAATAGCGATTCACCTGTTTGAATCAGTTGAGTAGCGTCAGTAGCGCTGACCACTGCCGGGATACCTATTTCCCTGGCTAAAATAGCACTGTGGGAGGTCAGACCTCCATGTTCAGTCACGACACCTGTTGATTGTTGCAATAACGGTAACCAGTCGGGTGTGATCGCTGGGGCTACTAAAATCACTTTTGGTGGTAAGGATTCTGGTTTTTGGCTGGGGTGGGCAATCACATAAGCTGGAGCCACAACTTGTCCCCCTGCTGCCGCTAGTCCCTTGATTAAGAAAGGTGGGGGAGCAGGGGGAGCAGTTGGGTCAACTTGTATGATATATGGCTTTGGTGCTTTGCTACCATCGACTTCGGGAATTGTCCATTTCAAAGCAAAGTTTGTCCCAAGCTCAGATGAGAGTTTCTGACCTAGTTGAATCAGTTGTTGAAGATGTTCTTCTGCCAGGGCATACTGTTGTTGTTGTGCTTCACTGAGTAGGTAAGCTTGCAGATAGCTACTAATGGTTTGAGGTAACAGTGCTGTAGAGCTAGAGCTAAAATTATCTCTACTCGGTGAATCAATCAAATTATAGGCTAGCGTTTTATTCCCCAGTTGTCGCGAATGGACTACGCCAGTCTCAGCTTGAATATAGTAAGAGTCTGGTATGACTTCTCCCTGGACAATCGATGTCTCCATTCCCCAGGTTGCTTGAATTTTTAACTCTCCTGAGTAACGGGTGAGAAGACCAGAGGCAATGGCATTGGTACACGGTTGTACTAGAACTGCTAGCTTAATTTGCTGTATCCCAATTCCAGCTTGTTGCCAAACTAGTAGACTTCTAGCTCGAAACATCTGGCTCCAAACTTGCTTCAACGTGAGAGCGATCGCCTCTTTATCGCTAGAGCAGACCTGCACTTCCAATAGCCCATCTGTTTTTATGCCCATCTTGGCAGTAGTTGGCAGCATCAGAGATGGGCTGAACATAAGTGCAGGTGTTTCCCAACCTTCAGTTGCTGCTCGAATTGAGTCTACCAACTTAGAAGGCAGTGTAGCAGTTGTAATTTCCTGACGGAGGCGCTGAGCAACCTGCTGCAATTGGTAAGAATTGTCTACATCTAGATGCAGATAAGAATGTGGTAGGTCAGCTATCAGTGGCTCAGTACTATTTAGAGTTTCTAGAAATTCACAGTACACTTGGGCGGAAACCACAAAGCCCGTCAGCATTGGGTAGCCCTGCTGCATGAGTTGACTTAACACAAACGCTTTGTCACCTACATAAGGGCGATGTATCGGTTGAACTTGAGTTAGGTCGTAAAGGTTGTCCACTCAATTAATCCCAACCAGGAGGGAGAACGTCACTGTAGGAACTAGCATCTGCTTTCAAGGACTGGCGTTGAGGAGTGAGGAGTAAGCACAATCTTCTGACTCCTCACGACTGAATTGCTCACTCCTCACTTCCAAAAAGGGGAGCTGCACAGTGAAAGTAGCTCCCTGCCCTACACCAACGCGGTCTGTCCAAACACTATCGCCGTGGAGTTTCACCAGCTGCTGCACGATTGAAAGACCTAGACCAAGTTCGCCGTTTGCCCTAGTCATAGCGTTTTCGGCTTGCCGAAAGCGATCGAAGACGTAGGGCAGGAACTCAGGGCTGATGCCTTTGCCTGTGTCACTGACTTGAACTTGGACTCGTGAGTCAGTGTAACTCAGCTTCACCTTTATTCTCCCCCGTTTGGTGTGAACTTAATAGCGTTGGAAAGCAGATTCCAGCGGTCATCTGGGTTGTCATCGATGACAAGTATGTTTAAAGTCTGGAACATAATAGCTATTTACTTCTTATACCGAAGTTTAACCGCAGAGTCATCAAAGGAGAGCAACAGAGGGTAATAATTGCAATGCTGACCGTTGACGGCTCTTAAGCTTTCAGACTTGAGGTTTTTCGTTGAGACTAAGCCAGTATATATTAAGATTTCATCCCATTCTCATCAAAGCCTACGGGTTTTACCAAGTCGGTTTCGCGCTCTCACTGCTGAGCTGTACACTAAATTGCAGTACTCATCCTTCAATCGTAAGCGTTGTCAAGCACGATATCCCTCGCCCCAAATGATTGG
>JAFAVL010000742.1 GCA_019242465.1 Chroococcidiopsidaceae cyanobacterium CP_BM_RX_35
AAGAGGAGCTTAACCAGCAGCTGTGGAAGTTTAGTAGGAACAGTCTGTACCCAGGTCCAACAACAGCTAAGGATACAGGCTCTACAGAACTGGCGCTACCCAATGGTTGGAAGATAAACCCAGCTGGCACTCAGGTAGAGGTAGGAAGGTTACCCTACGAGGCTGTGCTTTACGCAGGCAAACTGGTAGTGCTGAACACTGGGTATTACAACAAAGAACCCCAGGAAGTCTCGGTGGTAGACACTAAGCAAGGCAAAGTTGTCAAGACGCTACGGTTCAACTCGCTTTTTCCCAGTGCGCGGGAGGGATTGGACGGTGACCTTTACATCAGTGGGGGCTTTGACAAGAAGGTCTATCGCGTTAACCGAAACTTTAACGAAGTGCGCGAGTACCCGGTGAATGGTTATGCAGCAGGTATAGCACCAGTAGATGCTAAGCACCTAGCTGTAGCCTACATGGTGACAGAGAATAACCAGAAGGCTTATGTGAAAGGGCAAATAGCGTTGCTGAACACAGAAACAGGACAAGTGGAGCGATCGCTCGATGTCGGTTATTTTCCCTACTCTGTTTACTACCTGAACGGGAAGATTTACGTCACGCTGTTGGGGGAAAATAAACTTCTGGTTTATGATGCCAAGCTCAAACCCATTAAAACTCTTGCCGTTGGACGCACTCCACAAAGCCTCTGCACGGACGGAAAAAAACTGTATGTTGTGGACACTGCCTCAGATGATCTCTCAGTAGTAGACCTAAAACAGGATGCTGTAATTGGGAGGATTGCCGTACGTCACAATGGTTTTCGCTTCGGTAGTTCTCCTACATCCTGTGCTGTAGCAGGTAACCGCATCTATGTTACTCAAGCCGAGGTTAATGCAGTAGCTATCATCGCTCAAAATCAAACAGGAGCAAACCCTGCTGTGCGCCTAGAGGGGTTCATAGCCACAGGCTGGTATCCTACTAAGGTGCTGCTTTCTGGCAACCAACTGCTAGTGCTAAGTGCCAAAGGCATTCATCCTCGCCGCCCTAATCCTCAAGGTCCCCAACCCATTGAATCCAAGGGAGGCAAGCAGTATGTACTGACTTTGCTGCGAGGGGCGCTCTCGATTATTCCTCAAGAGGCGATCGCGTCTCATCTATATAGTTGGACTAGGCAGGTGCAAGAAGGTTCGCCGCTTTACAGTCCTAGGGAGGGGATGAAGCTACCAATTCGTCATGTCTTCTACATCATCAAAGAAAACCGCACCTACGACCAGGTATTAGGCGATTTGGGACGTGGCAATGGTGATCCTAAACTGACGCTGTTTGGGCAAGATATCACTCCCAATCACCACCAACTGGCTAAAGAGTTTGTAACCTTAGACAATTTCTACACTAATGGGGAAATCAGTGTCTTAGGGCACAGCTTCACCACTAGCGGTTATGCCAGCCCCTTTGTAGAGTGGCTAGGTAACATGGCTTACTCTGGGCGCTACAATGCCTACCCATTCGGTACGGTGCCAGCAACCTTCTCTCCTGCCTATATCTGGAATGCACTTGAGGCTAAAGGGGTAGACTATCGCATTTATGGGGAGCCCTACTACCTTTTTAGTCGGTCTTACCAACTAATTGTAGAAAGCTACGGGGCAAATAGCAATCTCGCTAAGAAGTTTTACGACCAGAGCATGGCTCTTGCCTCCAAGAGCGATCGGGGTAAGGCGGAAAATCGTATTTTTAGCTCCTACTACGGCAAAGCTGATACCCCAGATGAGGCATTACAACTCATTAAAAACCCTACCTTTGCTCACTTCCTCTCTCAAGTCTTTACCGGGGATGATAGCCTCTATCAAGCCTTGCAGACTAATGCCGTTTTCCGGCAGAAGTTTGCGACTTTCTTGTACCACTACCCCTTTAACTACCACTCCTGGGATCTAAAATACTCTGATTTGCAGCGTTTCTCGGACTGGAAAACAGATTTTGAGAAACAGTTACATTCTGGACACGTAGCACAATTTCAATACATTTGGTTACCCAATGACCATACTGCTGGGACTAAACCTGGCTTCCTCAAGCCCTACCAGATGGTTGCTCAGAATGATGCGGCTTTGGGCAAAGTTGTCGAAACGATTGCTAAAAGTCCGATCTGGAAAGATAGTCTGATCTTAGTAGAGGAGGACGACGCTCAGAATGGACCAGATCATGTGGATTCGACCCGCACGGTGGCTTTGGCGGTTGGTCCTTCTGTCCGTCGTGGAGCAGTGGTAAGCGATCGCTACGATCAACTTAGCTTGTTACGCACAGTAGAGGTGGTGTTAGGTCTTGACCCTCTTAACCTGAACGATGCTTTAGCAGTACCCATGTTTGGCATCTTCAGCAACAATCCTAATAACTCTATCTATGTAGCGACAGCACCTGCCAAGTACCTAGTGACTGCTGATCAACAAAGATATCAGCAATTGGATAAATAGTTTCTCTCTAGCCCTCTCTCCTACCCTTTTTTATGTCCTATCTACCCATCAAACGCCTCACTCAAGAGTTGTTAGACAGCATTGCCCAGCAAGCTCGTAGTAGTCCCCGTCTGCGCCAAAACCATAACTTCCACGAACCCGCAGAAAAAGTCCAACGGTTTCTCAATGTCCTTCAGCCTGGCACCTATGTCCGTCCTCATCGACACCAAAGAGCAGATGGAATAAATGGCTTTGAGTTCTTCCTAGTTATCCAAGGAGAACTGGGAATTCTCATTTTGGATGAGAGTGGGCAGCTCCTGCATAAAGAGCGGGTTGCAGCTAGTGGTTTAACTCGCGGGGTGGAATTACCAGAAGGCACTTATCATACCTTAGTTGCTTTGGCTGCGGATACTGTGATTCTGGAACTTAAAGAAGGACCATACAATGCTCACACAGATAAGGAGTTCATAGATGTTTTTCCCCCTGAAGGAACACTGGCAGCCAGGCAGCTAGTCGATATATGGCAGGGGTATTTCAGGGAGTTGGTTTCTATGAATGGTTAGGTAGATTGCTATTTACCCTCAACTCTTCCCATACCATATTTCCTTAGTCAATCCGCTAGGACAAGCGATATTTGCCGTTCTAAATCATCGCCTAGCTAGGAAGCTCTTTCAAGTTGGTCTAACCATACCTCCCTTAAGTTATGTAATATAATAGAATACATATCCGTATTACAAGAAATGTAATTCATAGTTGATATGGCATACTATTTTGAGTATGGCACTGTCTCCAACCCTGAAGATGCTCAACAGCTTGGGGTAATCATTAACCAGTGCTTTAGCGACCCATCGCCTAGCAGTTGGCAGACTTACTCTCAGCACACCATAGGTTTAGAAAACTTCCGCATTATTCACGAAGCAGGACAAATCATTGGCGGCTTAGCGATTCTACACACGGGGCAGTGGTATGGCAGTAAATGCGTACCAATGGCAGGAATTGCCGCTGTTGGTATAGCTCCAGAGCATCGCGGGACAGGAGCAGTGTTTGAGCTGCTAAAGTTCACACTTAAAGAACTCCACGCTAACGGAGTACTACTCTCAACCCTCTATGCTGCGACTCAGCGCCCCTATCGAAAAGTCGGGTACGAACAAGGCGGAATTTGTTGCAGTTGGGAAATCCTCACGGCTAGCATCCAATCTAGCGATCACACTCTCCCCATGCAACCCGTAATTCCCGTCTGCCAAGAATTTTTTTACGACCTTTATGCTCAAAAAGCAAAAGCCAACAATGGTCATTTAGAGCGGAATCAAAGTCTTTGGAAATTTGTCGTTGAACCGCGAAAAGAAAGTGAAGAGATATTCTACGCCTATCTCATCGGTGCAGAAGTTCAACCCGAAGGCTACATCATCTTTACTCAAAGAAGGGAAGAAAATAGCTGCCTGATTTACATTAAAGATTGGGCAGTGTTAACAGCAGCAGCGGCTAGACGTTTCTGGACTTTCTTAGCCGATCACCGCTCTATAGTTAAGAAGGTGCGGTGGCGCAGTTCAACAGTTGACCCCTTGATGCTTTTGCTGCCAGAACAAACCAATAATATTCGCTTTTCCGAACACTGGATGTTGAGAGTTGTTGATGTGAGTCAAGCATTGGCAAAGCGCGGCTATCCTTTGGGAATCGAAACTGAGCTGCATTTGGAAGTCTTTGACGACTTGCTGCCAGAGAACAACGGCAAATTTGTCTTAAGCGTATCTCAGGGACGAGGCGAAGTCACCAAGGGAGGGAGAGGCGAGTTGCAGCTAGATGTACGCGGATTAGCCCCCCTTTATACAGGCTTATTTACCCCCCACCAACTGCAACTCGTCGGTAAGCTAGAGGCAAAAGCAACAGCGTTGTTAGCGGCTACACAGATTTTTGCTGGCTTGCAGCCGTGGATGCCCGATCATTTCTAGCCAATCGACTCCAACCACCAGCCAAAACCTCAACGTAATTGCTAAAACACGAATTGTGCCCATGCAAAAGGGCATAGCAAAACAATAGAGGCAGACTTGATGACGACAACATTGGCAAACCCATTCTTAACGGGGAATTTCGCGCCAGTACGCGAGGAAATTTTAGTCGATCGCCTAACTGTTATCGGCAAACTTCCCAGTGACTTAAGTGGTACATTCGTGCGGAATGGTCCAAATCCACAATTTGCGCCTAAAGGTCATTATCACTGGTTTGACGGTGATGGGATGTTACATGGCGTGCGGCTTTGTAATGGTAATGCACAGTATTGCAACCGCTACGTGCGGACAAAGGGTTTTGAAATTGAGCGGGCTGAAGGTGAAGCTGTCTGGACTGGCTTACTAGAGCCACCGCAGATGGAAAATCCGTATGGTCCTTATAAGAATACGGCAAATACGGCGCTGGTGTGGCACGACGGGCATTTACTAGCGCTCTGGGAGGGTGGCGAACCTCACGAAATTAAAGTTCCGGGCTTGGAGACAGTTGGTCCTTTTACTTACAACGGTACATTGATTTCTGCCTTCACTGCTCATCCCAAGGTGGATGCTATTACGGGTGAAATGATGTTTTTCGGCTACTCGGTTGCGACTCCACCTTATCTGCAATACAGTGTTGTTTCAGCCGCAGGTGAATTACTGCGCACGGTCCCAATTGACCTGCCAGTTGGCGTGATGATGCATGATTTTGCCGTGTCTGAATACCACACAATCTTCATGGACTTGCCACTTACCTTCCGTCCAGAACGACCTCAGCAGGGTCAGCCAGCCTTTGCCTTTGAGCCTGAGAGCCCCAGTCGCTTTGGTATCCTCCCCCGGCATGGAGACAATAGCAACATTCGTTGGTTTGAGGCACCTGCTTGCTATGTTTTTCATACTCTCAATGCTTATGAAGAGGGTGATGAAGTTGTTCTTACTGCTTGCCGGATGAACTCTACTGATGTCCTTGGTATGTCAGAGACATTAGAGCACCACCGCGAAAGTGACACAACTGATGACCGGAATGATGCTGCCCGCTTGTATTGCTGGCGGTTTAATCTGGCTACGGGTGCAGTGCGGGAGGAAGCTCTAGACGACTGCCCCTCAGACTTCCCACGGCTGAACGAGCAACTGACTGGACGGCAGACAAGGTATGGCTACACGGCTCGCTTTGCCCCCAGTCAGGCAGGCGAATCCCCGCGATTCGATGGCTTAATCAAGTACGACTTTGCTACCGGGCGTTCTGAAACTCACGAGTTTGGTCGGGGACGTTATGGTGGTGAAGGGGTATTTGCCCCCCGGACGAGTGCTGTCGCTGAGGATGATGGCTGGCTGCTGACCTTTGTCCATAACGAAATTGAGGGGAAATCTGAACTCGTAGTGGTTAATGCCCAAGATATGAATAGCGAACCTGTGGCGCGGATACTCATTCCTCAGCGCGTGCCTTACGGTTTCCATGGCATTTGGGTTGCTGACGAGCAGATGGCAACGCAAGCAGCTTAGTACATGGGGAGGCGCGATACGCTTCCCTGTTTATCCTTGTCCAAGGAGAGTGGACGATGGAAGCAATATAAGTTAAAATCCCGCTATTCAGCCTACATCCTGGTTTCGTTCACGATAATGAAATCCCCCACTGTAGTTACTACTGCACTGCTGACGACCATCTGTCTAGTATCCCCAGCTCTATCGGAAAACGTTGACCAGACTAGACAGCTATTAGCAACCAAAAACTGTATATCCTGCGATCTCAGCAATGCTGGTTTAGTCATGGCTAACTTATCTGGAGCCAATCTGAATGGGGCCAATCTCAGTGGTGCTAATCTTAGTCGTGCTAACCTGAGTGGGGCTGACCTGAGTGGGGCTAACCTAAGTGGAGCTTCTTTATATGGTGCCAACTTAAGTGGAGCTAAAATGAGTGGAGCTAACCTAGGTGGAGCTGATTTTCGAGATTCTTACCTGGTCAATGCCAATGTGATTGGTGCCAAGGTGAGTGAAGCTGACTTTCAAGGAGCGATCGGCATCCCACTCCAAGTCGGCACGTCAGAAGACTTTTATAGATGGGGTGTAGCAGAAGCCGATAAAGGGGACCCGACAGGGGCGATCGAACATTTCGATCAAGCACTGACTCTTAAACCCAACTTTGCCCCTGCTTACATAGCTCGTGGTGCTG
>JAFAVL010000691.1 GCA_019242465.1 Chroococcidiopsidaceae cyanobacterium CP_BM_RX_35
GGATAGGAGGTTGTGGGAACTCCTACGTACTTGCTCTGTAAGTTCTCATAGGCTCCCAATTCCTCAACCTTGCCATCCTTGAGAACGAGTAATCCGTCTTGAATGTAACGAACACTCTTGTCTTCCGGAATATAGAATGGATCTTCAACAAAGTCCAAAAAAGAACCGCGAAAAGCTTTAAATGTTCCTTGCATCTCATCACTCTTTAAGCCATATAAACTGCACCTAATCCCAGCGCACTCAGACCTTTGCAGTACGCAATTGAGGTTTGATCGGCGCGAATATAGGACTCAGCCCGCAGTTCAAGCGGCAAATCTTCAGGATATTGCGCCTCAACAACCTCCTTGTCTTCGGCAAACACCTGGTAGTTGAATTCATACACAGGTTCGCAATGAAAACCGTGATACTTGCACACCAAATTATCGCCCTCGACAAAGCCCATACTGAGTGGAATGCCACGATGCAAACAAATATCGTTGGCGATTAGAATACCCGCTGAGATTCGCCACACCACTAATCGCTGATCGAGTAGCTTTGTTGCAATTGGCCTATCGTTGACTTCGTGACTAAATGCAATCGGATACCAAAACGGAGCGAGGGCATCCCAATCTGAGTGAGCAAACGTACAGTCTTTTGGATAAATCGTCGAACGAGTTGTACTAATCATCTGCAATTTCCTGATTTAGCTAAAAGTGACTTTAATCGAGTGGATTGTAGCAACCACAACTGATTATGCTGTGTCTTGCACTACAGAACAGTGGCTAAGCTCTGGGCTAATTCCCCAGCAATGTAAACGGCTCGGACGAAGAGGTTGCGTGTCTACGAAAGTTATGTTGCACAATCCCCACTGTCAAGCTGTGAGTTGCATAGTGTAGCCTCAGCAAACGAGTAGCGTCTAATATCGGTGAAGGGAACATTTTGGTTCGGATGATTCATCGACTTAGGCAAGTGACGCATGACCGACATCAAAGATGATTTAAGGCAGATTCCTTTACTCTCTCACCTTGAAGAGACTCAGCTTCAGTGTATTGCCGATAAAGGAGTAAAAGTTTATCTCCCAGTAGGAAGCTTCATTGCCAAGCAGGGCGATCCGCCTGATGGGTTTTATATCATCTTGGCAGGCAAGACGGAGTGGACGCGCCATGTGGGGCAGCAAGAGGCTCACGCTGTCACCCTGGCGGCAGGAGACGTATTTGCTGAACTGATTCTGCTATTGGATGAACCGTACCCAACCACAGGACGTACAGTGACAGATGTAGTGCTCTATAAGTTAGATCCAGAGCAGTTTTGGCAGATGCTGCACATGTGCCCAACGGTCATGCGTAAAATTCTCAAGATCGCAGCAGAGCGATCGCAAATCCACGAATCCGTTACCCAGCAGCAAGCTAAGCTGATCTCTCTAGGAACAATGTCGGCGGGGTTAGCTCACGAGTTAAATAATCCTGCGGCAGCGATTCGTCGGAATGTTGACACACTGGAACAGGTACTGCAAAAGTTACCTACACTAGCCCTCAAAATCTATCAACAGCCCATCAGTTCAGAGCAAATCGATTTTTTGAGCCATTTTTATCAGCGATCACTCCAAGCTGCTCTGAAGCCTGCTCAACACGATGCATGGAGTCAAAGCGAAGCTGAAGACGAACTTACTGACTGGCTAGAGGAGCATGGAGTGGACAATGGCTGGAAGCTTGCATCAACACTAGTTGCAGCAGGGCTCAAGCCGGATGACTTAGAACAGCTTCAAACTCAAGTCACTTCAGACTGTGTTGGCAATGTGCTGACTTGGCTAGAAGCGACATTGACAGGTAGCTGCACACTAGAACAGATCAAGCAAAGCTCTACTCGAATTTCTGGTCTGATTCAAGCTATCAAAGACTACTCTTATATGGATCGAGGTCCACTCCAAGAAGTTGATATTCATGAAGGAATTGAGAGTACCCTAACTATCTTAAAACACAAGCTCAAGTACGGAGTTGAGATTATTCGGGAATATAGTGATTTACCTCGCATCTGTGCTTACGGTCGGGAGCTAAATCAAGTATGGACGAATCTGATTGACAATGCTGTTGATGCCATGGAAGGTAAGGGACAATTGCGGATTCGCACGGCACAGGAAGGCGATCGCGTCTTAGTCGAAATCACAGATAACGGAGTGGGCATTCCAGCTGAGGTTCAGCCTCGCATTTTTGAGCAGTTTTTTACGACAAAGGAAGTCGGCAAAGGAACAGGACTCGGATTAGACATTGTTCGTCGCATTGTAGAAGGACAACACAAGGGCAGCATTCGATTTGAATCTAAACCTGGAGAGACTCGCTTCCAAATTTGGCTACCAATTAACAAAGAAGGGAGTAGGGGAGTAAGGGAGTAGGGGAAGAAGATGCCAGACGTTTTCTTGTCTCCAGTCCAACTAGGGAAGACAATCAAGAGCGAGGTTCAGCAAGAGCGATTCATGTTGAAGAGGCAGCCTTTAACCAAGTGTTCTCTAGCAGCACTGAGGAAAGATGAAAAGTATTCTTCCTGCTCACCCTCTACTCCCCTACTCCCTTTAAAAAGGGTATTTAAACGGAGATGTTATTTATGATCGCTCTCAATATTCTACGCCAAATTCCGCTTTTTTCTAAACTAAACGATGAACAATTTGAATTCGTTAAACTGGGGCACGAACGATGGCTAGAATCGGGAGAAATTCTAGCAGTTGAAGGAGAACCATCAGGATACTTCTGGGTGCTACTAGAGGGCGAAATTCAATGTACGAAGCAGGTAGGTGATCGCCAAATTCCTTGGGTTAACTTTGGTCCTCAGTCCTATTTTGGTCACGAATTAATTCTCTTGGGTCAGCCTTACCTTGCCACGGCACGAGCAATGCTCAAAAGCTACCTATTAGAGTTTGATACTCAAGCTTTCTGGAAAATGATGGAGTTATGTCCTGCCATCAGTCGTGACTTGCTGATTGTGACCGCTCAGCGAACGCAAGACTTGGGAATGGTTTCGATGCAAGCAGAAAGACTAGTATCTCTAGGCACGCTCACTTCAGGACTGGCTCAGGAACTCCGACAAGTATCTGTCACTGGACGGCAGGCGGTTGAACAGTTGCAGGACTTGTTTCAGTGGCTCCAACCCCTGACAATCAAACTCAATGCCCAGCGCATGACATCTGAACAGCAAGAATTTCTGCTCAATCTCCAACAGACGATTTTAGAACGCATGACCACCCTGCCAACGGCAACTAACCCTCAAGCCTGGCAGGATCAGGAAGAGAAAATCATTCAGTGGCTGACTGAACGTAGCATTCCCCATCAAAAACAATTTGCCGAGGTGCTGACACGAGCAGGTTTAGATACTGCTGTCCTCAACGATATAGAGAGCGTTATTCCCTCTGGAGCGGTTTGTGCAGTCTTAGCCTGGTTAAAAACGACTCTTAAAAGCCTAGCTCTGGCGAATGATGTAGAGTCCAGTACGCTGCACATTGCTGAATTAGTCCAAGCGGCAAAAGATTACGCTTACCTTGACCAAGCCCCCTTGCAGGAAATGGATATTCATGAAGGAATTGAGAGAACCCTAACCATTCTCAACCATCGGCTAGAATCTGGTATTAAAGTTGTTCGGGAGTACGATCGCACGCTGCCTCCCATTTGTATTTATGGCAAAGATCTGAATCAGGTTTGGACTCATCTAATCGACAATGCTATTGATGCCATGGCAGGGCAAGGACAACTGACCCTTCGGACTTCTCAGATTGAAGCTAGGGTGTTAGTAGAAATCATTGATAATGGTCCTGGCATTTCGCCTGAGCTGCAACCTTATATCTTTGACCAATTCTTTACCACAAAAGCAGCAGATAATGGAACAGGGTTAGGATTACCAATTGCTTATCGAGTCGTGGTGGACCAACATCACGGACAAATGCAAGTCTGTTCTGAAGCTGGCTGCACCCGCTTTCAAGTCTATCTGCCGATGAATCTGACAGAATTTAGTAGTCTTTCGGCAAAACCTCAAGTTGCGTAACCTATAGCTAATAACTATGCCGAGTTCCCTCAAACCTATTGTTCCACTAAATACTGCTCTCCTCCGTCGTGTCCCGGTGTTTGCCAATCTACCGGAGTTGAAACTGCGGTGGATTATCGACCAAGGGAAAGAAATTAGGCTTCAACCTGGTGAACTCTTGCGAGCCGAGGGAACCCTGGCAAATTGCCTGTTCGTATTGCTAGAGGGAAATTTAAAGCTGACTCAACGCGCTGGCAACCAAGACATGCTGCTAAAACAGCTTGATACTCCCACTTTATTTGGTGAGGTGCCACTGCTAATGGGGGTGCCCCATTTTTGGGCAAGCGGACGAGCCACTACTGCTTGTCACGTCCTAGAGCTGAGTGCAGAAACTTTCTGGCAATTCATGGGATTGTGTCCAACGCTAGCGATGACAGTTTTACGAACGATGACCGAACGCGTACACGAGGCCCAAATTCTAGCGCAACACCGGGAACGGCTGATTTCCATAGGCACCCTAGCTGCTGGCTTGGCACATGAACTAAATAATCCTGCTTCGGCGGCTCGAAGAGCTGCGCGTGAGTTACGAGAAGTTTTCCCCATCTTACAAACGCAGACTTTTAAGCTGACGCAAAAATCGTTGACTGACGAGCAACGCGAGTTTCTCACGGCTCTGCAACAAGATGCCATTGCCCAAGCCCAAAATGCATTATCACTAGATCCTCTCAGCCAGAGCGATCGCGAAGATCAGATCGTTGAGTGGATGGACAACCATCATATTCCCAACGCTTGGCAGTTAGCCGCAACTCTAGTTAACGCTGGATTAGACAGTGAGTGGCTTGACCGCATATCTGCTCAGTTGCAGGGAAAATGCCTGCATGAAATTCTGTTATGGCTAGATGCGACATTAACCGTCGTTGGGCTTTTGCAAACGCTGGAGTACAGCACTGGGCGAATTCACCAACTTGTAGAAGCTGTACAAGGTTACTCCTCACTTGATGCGGCTAATCTGCAAGCGGTCGATCTCCACGAGGGTTTAGAAAGTACGCTAACGATTTTGGGACATAAGCTCAAGCGAGGTATTACAGTTATTCGAGACTATGCAGACGATTTACCTGTAGTAATGTCTCGCGGACATGAATTAGAGCAGGTCTGGATGAATCTGCTCGATAATGCTATTGATGCGGTCATGGCTCGTTTCAGCACGAATCCATCTAGTGTTGAACCGGAAGTTGTGTTGCACACGAGTCCACTGGTAATTCCTACAGGTTGGCAAGGCATAGTGGATCATTCATCCCTATTTGAACAGCAACAACCAGTTATTTGGATACATACTCGCTGTGAAGCCGATCGGGTACTTGTTGAAATTGCAGATAACGGAGTTGGGGTTCCGCCTGAAGTTCAACCTCACATCTTTGAACCATTCTTTACCACAAAAGGAGTGGGTAAGGGAGTAGGGCTGGGACTTAATACCAGTTACAAAATTGTTGAACAACATGGAGGGGATATTCGCGTCATGTCTCAACCTGGTGATACTTGTTTCCAGGTGCGTCTTGCTAGTCAGTGTTGACATACTCCCCAATCTCAACTCCGTGCCTATTTCTCAAATCAACCTAGCCAAAGCCCCCTCATCTCAAACTCCATATTGCTTAAATAATGGGGGTCTGGGGGCTATAATTCCCGCGCTATAACCGATATGGTTAGCGCCGGGAGGATGTCACGAACCTGATGAGGCTTTGTCTTGAGGCGAGCCGGATGCTTGAGGCGGTTCATCCGCATTTGGGGGAGCAACGGCTGCACCTTGCGGTTGAGAGCGTTGTTGACGTTTTTTGTGCTCTGCCGAAAGTACATCTGCCATTATAGTCAGCGCCTGTGCCATTTTTTCTAGGTTACTGCGGTACAGGTCCAGGTCTTTCTGGAGTTTGTCCTCAGACAGATGCAGCGCAGCAGAAATTTGCTTCAAAGCCTCTGTCCGCTGCTTTTCGTCCTTGATTAGTTGAGGATCGGCTAGCTCCAACAAGGTGAATACACCAATAGCGAACAAGCGACTGTACTTGAAACTGGGGTTATTTGTGATCGCCTGCACCTGCATCTGCAAATCGTGGGTTCCATCTATCTGAGTTGACCCACTTGCCCAAGCGATTAAATCCTGTACTGATAAACTCTTAGCAAAAGCTGCTATTCTCTCAGCATCTTGTCGGTATTGTTGCGGGTCGCTTTCTACAGCTTGACACAGGGCGTTAAAGATTGGGGCCTTATCCCGTTCTGGCTGGTAGCCCTGCATGAACCGCTCGAAGGCAGTAAAGACGCCCAAAGCATAGATGGGATTATAGCTAAAATCGACATTAACCGACAGCAAGTGCATTTCTACCATTAACTCTTCGATCACCCGGCGATAGATGGTATTGATGGGACGGGTGTGGAGGGAGTAGAAAGCTCGCTTGGTATCGGAAACAGTGCGAACGTTATTCACAACTCAGACCTAACGGGAAGACGTATGACTATTGTCTCGCTTAACAGTGACTTTTGCCAAGGCAAAAGGCTAAAGGCTTGGACACTATAGAAATAAATCATTACACTCGCTTTCAGCAGGTTGTCAAGTCTCTTCTGAAATAGGTTTAAAGTTGCCGAATGCAATTTCGCCATGAACCAGTGATGCGGCTGCCTGTCGCGAGACAAAGCAGAAACCACGCCTAGACTAAGTTGCCGTTATCACCTGTCACACCGTAATATTTCATTTTTCCAGTAATACTCACAGCACTACGTGGCACAATCAGCGCCGCAGCAAATGCACTGCCTGTTGCTCGCTGGCAATCACGACAGTGGCAAATTCCCAATCTCCCTACAGCTTAGCCACATCTTATCTAATTCATAGCGACCTCACCCGACTGCAATCGCCCAACAGATAATCCCAAATGCATCCCTGTCAATTAGCTTTCAGCACTTGATGCCGGACACTAACAGGCAACTTTCTAGCTATTGCCACCACGAACTGAGCCACCTAACAGTCATGTTCAGCGCTTGCAGCTCACCTTTACATCACCACCAAGATCTCCATTCCGTCCAGCTGCAACACGATTTTTATCCTTCTTTGCTCAATGTTCTGCAAAATTGATGTGATGCAAATTTCTCAGGTTGCCCGGAAACTGGAAGTGAAGAAGCTAGTTAATCGCTCTGCCCATCCCACCGATACACGAGCTAAGATGCTTACACTAACGCCTACTGGCACAAAAACTCTTAGACAAGCACTACCGCTCATTGAACAGTTAGATGCAGAATTTTTTAGTCTATGCAATCATGCTGCTTTGTTAACTGAACTCCAACAACTACATCGTGAGATTTGAGAGAGCAGCTTCGGTTGTACCTGTCGATGGTGCATCAGAGAAACGTGGGAAATGTAGCAAAGAGATGCCAAGACCAGGGCTCCAAAGCTAATCCGGCTCTTTGTGCAGCAGTATTACCAAAACAGCTATGTTTCCACATCCAGTTGAAGGTGCGATTCGTTCTTACCCAAAAGGTTATAAAACCCATAAGGTAAGGCTTCTGAGAGATAATCCCTTCTGGGTTGAGTTCGCACTTTAATCTCTCTCAGATGATAACTTGATGTTCTTATAGGTGAATGCCTCTGACCCAGACCAGACAGCTAATCCTATCCGCCAGGTATAAGGCGTGAAAGCATAACCCCCATTCCAATGGTTTAGCGCTAACGGGATGAAGCGGGGTTAAAAGTCGGTATCTGGTAGCCAAAACTGGAAATCCCGGCGAGCAAGTGAGCATGGGTAAAGCGCAAAGAGCCTGAACGGAT
>JAFAVL010000139.1 GCA_019242465.1 Chroococcidiopsidaceae cyanobacterium CP_BM_RX_35
CAGTTGGTGCATCTGGAATTTGGCTGGGAGTCAAAACTTCTCCCAAGAGGCTAAAGTCTTCTGAGGCAATAGCCGCAGCAGCCATGGGGAATACATCGCGTGACCGAAACTGCGATCCACCACGGGACACTTTTACTGTATGCAGAACTTGTGCATGCTCTTTAACGAAAGAAAGAGTGTAGCCAGCGAGGACACCCACGACTTTGACACCATTAGGTAGTAGGGCATATGTGAGTCCCTCACCTTCATTGTCGGGTCTAGGTTCAGACTTATCTTGGCGAGGAGCACAATTATGATAGATCAAACGTTCTTTAGGACCAGGATTGAGCCCAAGCTGGGCAATCCAGAAACCTGTAGCTAGAGTGCTAAAAGGCGGTACAGAAAGTAAGCTGATCTGTGAATCAGGAAGAGCTAATGACAGACGCTGCGTCACCTCAGCAAAAGCTGGGTCACCGGTGCCGTAGTCCGCGATCAGGCTGATGAACATTACGCAAAATCTGAATAAGGTAGCAGTTTTAGCTTAACCGTAGATACACCTGACAGTTAAGAGGCATGATTTATTTAGTTGATATTGCACAATTTTTGGATCAGTTCTTTGCTATCCATCGCTATAGTGAAGAGCCAGGTGGGGTGTATTGGTCATCGACTCGTCCAATACGTCGATTCGGGGTAGCGCTGGAGCCTTGGTCGCAGCTAGCTGATTGGGCGATCGCCGAACGCTTGGATGGTCTTTTCTTGCATCGTCCCTGGAAGCTGCAATCGAACCAACTGCCACCCGATATTGGTGTGGTGGCGTATCATCTGCCCTTCGATGAACGTCTAACGTTGGGCTTTAATCCTCGATTGGCTGATGTACTGGGAATGTCAGAGTTAGAGATACTGGGAGAGAAAGCAGGGCGAGCAATTGGCATGATTGGGGAGATTCCAACCCAAAGCTTTGCTGACTACTGTTGTTATCTCAATGAAGTGTTTGGCGGACAAGATGCGGCTCATGCTGGTGGACAAAATGAAATCAAGCGCTTAGCTGTAGTCGGTGCGATGACAGACGCACTGATACGGGGTGCCGCATTGCGTGGAGCAGATATATATATCACAGGACAATTGAGACAACCTGCTTTGGCAGTAGTGCTGGAGACTGGAATCAGCGTTGTGGAGATTGGTCATCGTCGATGCGAGGAGTGGGGTTTACGGGTGCTAGCTGGGGTGTTGCGCGAACGCTGGGCTCAGCTAGAGGTGGTGATATTTCACTAGAATAGTGATGGAATAGATAGATGGAGACAAAACGACGATTTACGCACGTCCTCTAGCACGTTTAATTGAGCAACTACAACGGTTGCCAGGGATTGGTCCGAAATCTGCCCAGCGCTTAGCTCTGCATATTTTGAAGCGACCAGAGGCAGAAGTGCAGACTCTAGCACAAGCATTGATCGAAGCTAAACAACAGGTCGGTCTATGTTCCGTCTGCTTTCACCTATCTGCTGAGCCGATTTGTGACATTTGTAGTAACCCTAACCGTGACGGCAACACAATTTGTGTCGTGGCAGATTCTCGTGATGTGATTGCCTTGGAAAAAACTAGGGAGTACCACGGCAAGTATCACGTCTTAGGTGGAGTGATTTCTCCCATGGATGGAGTTGGTCCAGAGCAACTCACCGTTCAACCTCTACTGCGACGGGTCAATCAGCAACAAACGCAGGAAGTGATTTTGGCAATTAGTCCGAGTGTGGAGGGGGAAACAACAACCCTTTATGTCGGTCATCTCCTAAAACCATTTACGCGAGTGACACGGATTGCCTTTGGATTGCCTGTAGGCGGGGACTTGGAGTATGCCGATGAGGTGACTTTGGCAAGAGCCTTAGAAGGACGGCGAGAACTAGATTAAGCCTCTTAGTCTAGCTTTAAAGCATTCACAGGAACTTCATCCCAAGAATCGACTGTCCGCAGCCGTGCTACCCAACCGGATGCCTTTTGCTCAGAAGTTAAATTGCTCTTAAAAGATTCATGGCAGTTCTGGGCTTGAGTTTCATTACAACAGGCAATACAAGAATAGAGAAGACCAGACGGATCGATCTGTTCATTTATCCAGATGGTCATAATCAATCTCCTTAAATCTCACATAAGAGCGGTTACCTCACTAGATTAGTGGCTCTGTAGCAAGCTGAGTTAGCATTTCTCCAGTCA
>JAFAVL010000230.1 GCA_019242465.1 Chroococcidiopsidaceae cyanobacterium CP_BM_RX_35
GCTCTAGGAGCAGCTGTATAATTTATCCTCCTTCACATGGATTTGATACGCTTCTATCGCTACTTTTATAGCTCGTGCCGCCAGAAAGCTAAGGCAAGAAAATCGAAATTGCTGCAAATCTATTCCGCTTCCTTTACGGATGCGTCCAGGAATAGCCCGACGTATCGTACTGAACGCCACCGGTGTTGTAGGTGAAGGAATATTGCACGGTCTGGCCTGCTTTGAAACCGTTAATGTTATATTTCCAGCCTCCGGTAGCACTATCATAGGAAGCGTTGACGTTTTGCTGAGTCTGACCCGGCAGGGTGTAATGGAGAATTACGTACCTGGCCGTACCGTTACAAAGCGTAAACCACACCTGGGCTGAGGACGACTCGGTGCTGATAACACCCTGATTGTAAGTGCCGGTACAACCACCGGACGGTTGGGTCGGCGCTGGGGTCGGGTTAGGATTGTTACCAGTGTTGGTGTAGACCCGCACATAATCTACCAGCATCGGCACGCCGGAAGCGGTAGAACTGGTCGGAGTACCCGCCCCGAAAGCCGCCGGAAAACTGCCGCCCATTGCCACATTGAGAATTATAAAGAAACCGTGATGCACCGCGTTATTCCAGGTGGTCGCGTCTACTTGAGTGGACTTCACCGTAAAATAGTTGGTGCCGTCCAGATACCAGCAAATTTGCTCCGGCGAAACGCCCCGGTCATACTCCATGCGATAAGTGTGAAAAGCGGTCTGGCAACCCGGACAGGCACGTTCGCCGCTACCAATGCCGGTCGTTTCGTTGCAAGGGTTGGGTACGCCCGCCTGGGGATAATTGCCACAGTGCAAAGTTCCAAACACCGAACTCCGCCCGTTGATGTCCTCTAAAATGTCAATCTCCCCGATGCTCGGCCAATTGTCGTAGACACCCCGGAAGCCTGCTCCCAGCAACCAGAAAGCTGGCCAGTACCCGGCTGCCGCCGCGCCCGACACGTTGGGTTGCTGGATCGAGGCTTCGACCGCCAGTTTACCGCCGGCAGGGGCAGCAAAATTGATGTGCCGGGTCTCGATCCGCCCGGAAGTCCAGTTGCCCTTGGTGTCACGGATCGGCTTGATCGCCAGGTGACCTGATCCGTCCTGGTACACGTTAGCCGTGCTGTTCGTCATATACTCGACTTCACCCGTTCCCCAGTTGCTTGCCCTGCCCTGATAACTCGTCCCGATGTCGTGGAGCCAATCCGCCGTATTGACCCCGCTTCTGGCAGGCACGTTAAACTCGTCGTGCCAGATCATAGTCCAGCCTGCCTCCTGGGTAAGTCTCACAGCCACCAAACCCAGAGCTACCGTTGCAAACAGGGCGATCATCACCGTCAGGATAAAATTCGCTATAACCTTGCGGGTCTCTGAACCACGCATAAGAGTTAAGAAAGTCGAGAAAAGAGCCGTCAAAGAACGGATTAAATTCATAGCTGAAATCTTTGGAGTGGCTGCATAATTAGTTCCTTCTTCAAGAAGTTTTTCGTCTTCGACCACTTTTTGCAACACAACCTTAGTCAATGTCCAACTTCAAGTTTCAAGATAGAGCCCGAAAAACCGTTTTGTCAGCTTTAGAAGCAGTGGGTTAGTTCATTCAGCAGCTCGATTTGTTACGCTTCCTTAAATGATCGTCGTTTTTTCCCCAACAACAGTTCTCCAACTGTTACCTGCCTTTGAACCATGCCCATTTCTCGCCCTTCACAGCAAACCTTACAGCTCAGCAATTATTGAGAAGTTACATAAAATGTTGCATTTGCAGTCCCAACACCGTTTCGTCCATCTAACACATACACAAAAAGCCGATATGCTCCAGCTTCTGTAGGTGTTGTCATCTGTATTTTATCCTCTGCGGAGTTGCTTAATGCACTAGATATGATCGGAGGTATAGGTTCATTATCACCTCCTACGTGTTTAGCCGTACTTACACGGCGAAGTTCCCAGCGATAGGTAAGCTGATCAGAGTCAGGATCGCTGGCTCCGATCTGAGCTGTATAATTATGCTTTGGAGACAAATACAGACCAAAGCCTTGCCCGGTTGATTCGTATTGAGATTGACCATCAATAGTAACTAAAGAATTTATTTTTGGGGCTTGGTCTTTGGGCAAAGAACCTTTCCAGAAATAGTGCATAACATCAACCATCGGTGTTTTTCTGCCTTCTTCAGCAAACATACTGAACCAGGTGGGAGTTGTTTCGTATTTGCTACCCCAAAAAAACACGTAGGAGCCAATACATTGGGGATAAGCTTCTTGAATTTTTTGATAATTATCGGCATAAAGGGAGGCTTTATTGCTACTAGAGAGTTCTATAGGAGCACCCCATTGAGTTTTATCTGCTTGAAAAGAGTCTTGTGCGCCCCATTCAGTAATAACGTAGGGTTTTCTCCAATTAGCAGCTTGTAACTGCTGGGATACTTGACCTAAACCACCATATTGATTAATACCGAGAATATCGAGACTGGGGACACGACGCTGAAGTTGATGAATTGTGTCAATGTTGGGACCGGCAATAGCAGTCATTACCGGATGTTTTCCGTCTAGGGTATGGATTGCCTGGACTAGTTGTTCAAGGGCATCCCAAACTAGGGGGTTGGAATAGTATAAATCTAGCTCATTGCCCAAGCCCCACATCAACAAAGCTGGATGATCCTTGTAGCGCAATACCTGGGACTTGATATCAGCTAACTGCTGAGCGACTTGAGTAGGGTTACTATAGTCAAATCCTTGACGCTCCTGACCAAGCCAGAGCCCTAAGGTTACAGTTAACTTTAGGGCATGAGCTTTATCAAGGAGTTCCGACGTCTTGTCGTTGACCCCCCAAGTTCGTAGAGAATTTCCGCCAGATGCCGCTAGGATTTCGAGCTTTGTGAGGTCTCCGGTGCCTGCACCCTTTATGTAATAGGGCTCACCTTGAAAATGAAAAGTGTCTTGTTGCTGTGAACAACTTATTGCTACCAAGAATAATCCTAAGCAAAAAGCTAGAAGTATTGTAAAAATTGACTTCCTGAACATTAGATTCAATCACAGTTCTAAAAGAGGAACGAGAAAATGGTACCCAACATCGCGGTAAAGGGAGCTAGGAGAGCACTAAAAGCTCTACGAGTCACTGTAGGATGCTGATTTAAACTCGCGCGCACCACGTACAGCGGCACGAGAAAGTAAATGAAAAACGGTAGATAGCTAGTTCCAAATGCTAATATCAAAGAGAGCGAAGCAAGAATAAGGGATAATAAACCTCCTGTTTGAGTGCAAATACTTAACATCCAGATGCCAAACCAAAATAGAGCTAAGGCAATGATTTGAGGGCTACCCAAAAGGCCAATAAATAGGCTCGGAACCACCAGTACAACAGTCCAGCCTAATAATAATATGAGTTTAGTTAAAATATCCCTTAGTTGAGAGGTTTTAGTCAAAAAAAATGTGATCAAGCCAAGGCAGAGTAATGTAGTAATTGCTGGTCCAGTGGCAACTTTAGAAAAGCCAAAATGATCTTCTAGGCGATAGATCCAGGTACAGAATATTGGCCAGGTACAAGTACCACTAAAACTGTTGATATACCTACCCAAAATAGCCAGTTCAAGTGTAACCCAAATAAAAACTGAGGTTAAGCGTAAAATGGCTTTGAGCGTATAAGGTTGAAAACTCAATACATTGTTGACAGGCATTGATATGAGATCACTGAGATTATCAAATGGTCGATGCTCCACAAATATCCCATTCCGTGGAATTTTTAACCGAAAGCTATGGGCAATTTTTTCCATAAACATCGGACTTAGAACAAAGGGCGAAGACAGCTGCAGAACTGCAGTAATGATATAACCAATACACCAAGACCAAGAGCCTTGCCAAAGCCCCTGGAAATGGGCTGTCAAAAAAAAGCAAAGTATCGACATCGCAACGACAATTTGACCAAAATGCTCCTGTATGAGAGTAGTAAAAATGGTGCCAATGTTTCGATCTTCAAGCTTATCCATATTAGTCGCTCCGAAACTAGGACGACCGTTTAAGAGAAACAAGGACACTCCTTGAAAAACAGGCCACAATAGACCGTTAAACAACAGCATAGTAATAAGCATACCCCGCACATCACGCCAAAACTCCGAGCGGGTATCACCTGCTGTGAACCCAACTGCTGATAACTCCCTCATCTCATTGCGTACCGAAAAGGTAGATAAGGTGGAAGTCAGTAAAAAAATAGCTAGGCAGATTAGCATAACTGAAAAAGAGTTAATAGGGACTTTAGTTGTTTGGAAGCTGACTCCCATAACTGCCGAAATTACTTCAAATAGAAGATATACGTACATCGAAGCCATGGCCAGATAGCTCAATAAGTAAAACATTATACTTATCTTAGCTGACCAAGGCGTGGTATTTGATAACCAAAATCCTTTAAACTCGTTGGTAAAAATGCCGTGCCTTAGCATTTGACTCAAGGGGTTAAACGCCAACTCCATTGCTCCAAAAGCAAATTTTTTGAGTTTGGCAGCTTCTTCTTGAAAAGTACGAGATACCCCTTCTCCAAAATCAAATCCAGGAAACACAATGTACTTGCCATGATAGCCTTGAGCTTGTAAGCGCATTGAAAGGTCAAAATCTTCACTGACTTTTTCATTCCAGTACTGGCTTGTTTCCCCTTTAATAATTTTGACCGCTTGCATGGCTGACTTCCTCAAAAAAGCGTTGTGCCCTACTAATGGGGGAAAATCGCCATCTAAAGTTGCAATATTGATCCAGATGAAGTAGAGATTTTCTGTAAACCGCCCAAGCAAATTTGCAAAATAATTTTCATCGCCATTAATTGGCCGAGTCCGATGTTGAGTAAAGGCCAGTTTATGATCGCTTATAAACTCAGGTAATGTCCGCTCAATGATCCCCTCTGGCATATAACTATCTTTATCTAGCAAAACTATATATTCACCAAACAAAATGTTTCCCTCTGCGGCTGTCGGCAGGGTTTGCTCAGTCAAGAGCACTTCCAGCTCATGGTGATAGTATTCATCGGAGGATTGAAGCGGAGATTCTTTTGAAGAATTTGCCAACCGATGCTCCAACTGATCTGCAAGATTCATGCCAAAGTTGAGATTGCTACCTTTTTTGAAGAGACCCGCTCGATTCTTCTTAGAGCGAGCAATAAAACCAATATTATGCTGTCGATAAAATGATAGTCGTGCTGCGATCTCCTCTTCCTCTAAAGTCAACTCCATGGGAAACAGTTTCTTGTAAGAAATACGTTCTTCTGTTCCTACTAAATCATCCTGAGCCATTACCATTAAGCCATCATCCTGTACGATCACGTTGGCATGTCCATGAGTCGCTTTGAGGACTGACTCTAGCGTTGGCCGAATCACATCTGCAAAACTTTCTTTGTGAACAGGTATCTGTACGGTGGTACTAGGCCATTGTTCCGGTGGTAAAACTCTCTGAGGTATCGAGCCATAAAATTGATGGTTATCAACAAAAGATTTCGTTGGACGATACATATTAAAAACACCGGAAATCAATACTTTCAAAGCGAATGCAAACATTAGCAGACTAATGGACGTATACACAAGGCTCATAATTGCCATGAAGTAATGCTGCGTAGTCCATAAATTAATCGAATATTCAAATGATGAAGACAGCAAGATACATGTGATAATTATATGTAGGCTAATTAAAAAAGTATTTCGACGCGGCAATTGATGAGTAGTACTATTGACAATAGCTCGAGCGCTTTCTGTTTTAAGCTTGCTTTTTTGGTCTAAAAGTTCTGAAAGTCCTGTAGAACTTCTCGAACTTAATAAACTCTGGTTAATAGACACTTCATCGACATGGCTTAATTCCGCATTTGTTTCAGAATTCGACTGATTCTCTTTCACAATAAATATCCTACTTATACAAAGAACAGAATTACACCGACAAGGCTACTTTTAAAGTCTGAAGTACTGAGACCATTCCTGAATTAAAGAACGATGATTCAAAACTTTGACTTTGGCTAGATCGCCAACATTGCAGTAAGCATTCTCTTTAAAAGGAGGAGCTTTTAATTTAACGCGTACTTGGGCTTGATTACTCTTCTGACCATCATTTCTATCAGATGACTTAGAAGATACATCGTCCTCTTCAGATTTATTTTCAGAGTTGCTAGACTTTAAGGATGGCTTCAACTCGGCATTAGATAATTGATGAATCGACTGAACAACTCCTGGAAGAGTTTGCTGATTATGGTACAACTCCACTTCAGCAGTAGAATCAGTGCCTACATATCGCAAATCATCCACATTGATCCGAAAATCGACCCATAGGTTCTGGCAATCTAATACCACTAATAAAGGCTGATTTGCTTTCGCTACTTCCCCTTCGCTAGCTAAAACATCGAGCACCTTTCCTCTTAACTTAGGCGCCACCTTAACGAATTGATTTTCAGATTTTTCAATTTCCCTTTGTGCAAGTTGGGTGGAACGCTCTAGCTGCCTTCTCGAATTGTTTAGGTTTATTAGAGCATTTTGTTTGATCTTTTCATTTAAGTTATCAAGTTCAGATGATCCTTTTTGAAGAATAGCAATATCAGCCTTGGCATCATCTATTTCCTGTAACTTTAATTGCCAATTATGGTAAGCTTCATCTAGTGACATTTTAGGAATAAAATCTAAGGTTGGATTGCTTCCTCCTTCATATAAATTTTTAAGGGTTCTATACTTTGCTTGCTCAAACTCGGCTTCTTTTTTTAATGTTACAATTTTCTGCTTTAATGTTACAATTTTCTGAGCTAGGCGCTCTATTTCAGTCCTATCTAAGTCTTTTCTTGAATCAATTGCACTTGGTTCAAACATCGAATTAGAAAACCCCTGATTTTGAACCGTTTGCTCTTGAAGTACCTGACCAAAAGTCAATGAACTTGCACTAGCTTTGGCTAATTGCTGTAATGATTCTTGGATGGCTATTAGATGAACTTTGTCACGATCCAATTCCAATTTATTACCTATCAAAATTGTTGGATTCTCTAGAGGCTCAGTTACAGTGAATACCGATTGATCAGGACTGACCAAGCTTCCTTGTCCAATAACCTCAATACCTGACACCTGCCCGCTAAAGGGAGCGCGTATTAGAACTATATGCCCAGCGGTCAAAACATTCTGGACTACCAATTTGTTCGCCCGTTCTACAGCAATTTGTATACTCCAAAGAAGTAGCCCAGTGCCTCCTATAAGAATGCTGGTGGCTCCTGCAATACGAAGTAGATATTTTCTTAAAATAATACTCTCGCTTAAAGACTGATTTTGCATGTTTGTATTACTTAGTTGATTTAAAGGTGACTTCTTGTGAAATAAGAAGTATGAAAAAACTTGATTCTCCATTAACTATTTTCAATAACTTTTACCTCTTCTCATCTATGCTACAAAAATACCCGATTTGTTATGCTCCTAATTCCTGATATTTCGAAAGAGGACGTACTGTGCTAAGCTGAGGAAAGGGTGTACTTCATTCCTTTCCTACCCACAGATCCTATTCCTTCCTTACTTTCCCATCTTTTAAAAGTCTATTGAGTGTTTGTTGGACACCACCACCAGTTCCTAACTCATCCAGCGATCTAGTTTCTAGCTGCTATACACCAGGGGATTAGTCCATCTAAAACACCACCTCCCACTAGTTGAAAAAAGACTTCTTCTAAGAGTTGTTCGAGCTCACTGGAGAATTATCCGGTAGTAATGCTGTTGACTGGCTGGGCTTGATTAATATCATTTTTGTGCTCTCCTTTGAGTTGAGAATGTTTGGTTTTGACCACTTGTTACTCGGTAGGTCTGACCGCTTCTTTTTCGAGAATGAGGACTGGTAGCAAGTACAGCAGCACAACGGTGGGTGAAAACAGGGGTGAGCGCACTGCGAGGACTTCCAACACTTTCCTTGCAATTAAAGCCGCATTTTCTATACATATCCTTTGAATGTAGAAAGCAGGACCTGGAGTGTCAGTCTTGATCATGATCGCTATTGGAATTGCAACTATAACTAGTATTACGAGACCAGTCAAAGCTCTATAAGATATCAATTAGTTGCTTTATTTTGGTTACTAAAGCATAATGAATCTCTTGCTTAGCATTATCTCTTGTCTAGGATTTCTCTCGGTGAGTCTGTCATATAGAACTAACAGATCAGTTAGGTGCGAGATAGATAAATTAGATCTATCGCTCATGATCTAAGTCAATATGTGAAAGCGAACTGTCGAATATCCTCGGTAAAGCAAGAGACTTAATGAATTGCCGTTTTAAAAGCGAATGGGCTTTACGTCGGATTGGAACATAGTTCAGCCAAAAGAAGATTAATCTTTATTTGCTACTCTTTATCATACCTTACTCATAAAGTGAGACATAGTATATTTCTATACAAATTACTAAATTTCATCTAAACTTCATAAAGATCCAACTGGTCGAGGGTTTTCTAAAAAGTGAAACCGAAATATTGAACAACAGGTTCAATGGGGTTGTGTTGCAAAAAGTTGTTGAGGGTAGAAAGTTCCTTGAAGAAGGAATTGCTTATGCAGCCACTCCAAAGATTTCAGCTATGAATTTAATCCGTTCTTTAACGGGAGCGTAATATATTTACAGGATAGATATATCTATGGTAGAGTCCCCTCAATGAGATAGCTTAAAAGGAGCTGGGGAATGGACTACGAATTACGGATTGTGGTAGAGAAAGTTGCTGTCAGTTCTCAAGAGGTCGTAAACAGAGACACTCTCAAAGTCTACGACGTGAAAGCTCCTGAATCAATTCTAGAGTTAGGTCTGCGTCATGAAGAGCAAATCTCTCTGTTAGAAAAAGTCCAAAATTCCGTGTTGGCTGCACAATCAAAATTGATCGACACTGGCTATGACGTTTGTCCAAAGTGCGGTCACAAGCTGAATAAAACGGGACATGCGAAATCTAACTTTCACGCTGTGTTTACGGATCATCAAGTCGGGATACAGAAACATAAATGCCGTAATCCTGAGTGTGATTGGCAAAGTACTCCCACAACGACCTCGGTTTTTGGCACCTCTATTCATCCTGATTTGGCTAAGTTGCAATGCGAGCAAGGGGCAATAGAGATCTTGCATAAATTAGGAAGGCTTAGAAAGGCCCAGCTCGTAGTTGTACAGCCCAGCTATAAGATTAAATCTCAACCCGAATCGCTTCCTTCGGTTCCGATATTTCTCTGCCAAAATCCTAAATACTTTAAGTCTGCCGATGATGTGTTCGCAGATGCAGC
>JAFAVL010000341.1 GCA_019242465.1 Chroococcidiopsidaceae cyanobacterium CP_BM_RX_35
GAGCCCGAAGGAACGCGCCTCACTCAACTAAATTGCCTAGGAGGCGAAACCGATGAACATATCCCAACCACTTGACCTTGCTGTTGCAGTTCCATTTGCTGGACAGCACGTTTCAGTTACTCCTACCACCGGACATCCAGCAGGAGTAGCACCTGTATCTTGGTCCAACTACCTAGGAGGAGCAGGGCTCCTATTTCTACTAGTTGCTATGCTTAGAGTAGGTCTTAGCTCAGCTGGCTTTACTAAGAAGCAAGCTACAGGCTACAAGCAGCAGATCAGCACCTCTACTCGGTCAGTCCATCATCACTGAGATCGAATAGTGGGTAATGTTATTAGCCAAAGTGAGCGTATTATTGCCGCCATTACCATTGGCAGTGTTGATCGCATTTGCAAACCTGGTTCAATCACGGGTAACACTTTAGGTGCGATCAGGTTAGCATAAATGCCTGTCCTCCTGACTCCCCATTGATCGCCTAGCATGAGCCCAAGCCTCTCAGTCGCAGCCAGTTTACCACCTGATCTCCGCCAGAGACTAGCAATTGAGGTGCTGGCCAAGTCGAAGCCAGATAGTCACCTAGCAACGGAAGGTAGTAATATGAAAGTAGTGGTGAGGCTCAAATCCTTTCCAGCTCTGTATTGTAGCCATGAATGAAGTACCAAATTGCTCCAAGGTGATTGTTCAGCTTTTTGGAAAATGATAGGCTTTCTCTTACCAGCCCTTGAAACCCGTTGTTTGAAGGTATTATTCAATCGTTCAATATGATTAGTTAGACCCGTTTCTTTACCAACAGCTCGATGACGTTCACGGGGAATAATTGTTTTGTAAGCTTGCCAAAAATCTGTATAGAAACAGGCACATTGTTGATAAACCTCTGGTAAAGAAGCTCATAGTTTGCGGGCTGATTTTCTAGTTCTATCTCCGATATAGTAACCAATTTTTTTTCGGGAATTACGGTCAATTGCTAGCCAGATATAAACCTCGTTTTTCTTGCGATTGACAAATGACCCCAGATCGTCACATTCAATAGTCAACTTACCTGGCAGTTTTCCTGAAACCTTGATCTGTCGCGAAGTACGAGCCAGCTTTTGACTCACATAATCTTGCAACCAAGACCAACTTACTCGGGTAACTCTAGCAATTCCTTGCAGTGATATTCTCTCCAGTAAGAGTCGATCAATAAGCTGTTTTATTTCCTTTGAGATAATGGTTTTAGAAGGATTAACAACAAATTGGCAATCTCAGCTTTTACATTGATATTTTGGCTTATTGTTATGAATCAAACCATTTTTAATTAAATGCTCAGAGCCGCAGGCTGGACAGACTTGTTCTGGGAGTTCTTCACACTTTCCCTGAGATAATTCTACCGACTCTCGTGCTACGTTAGATAACAGCACCATGAATGAGAAAAGTAAGAACGCCAAAATTGTTGTCATCAAAAATACTAATTTGTTGGTGATTATTTGAGGGTAAATTACGTTAGTTAATATTGTACAAGATACTGACAGGACAAGGGTTATACCTCACCACTACTTCCATATCACTACCAAGAGTCCTACCCAATTGATGACAGGTCAACCTCATGCCCACTGGTTAGAGCTTTTAGGTTTCCAGCGGTTTCAACGCGCCTAATTTCTTACTCCAAAAGCTCACTCCAAAAGTTGTCTTTTTTCTGTTCGTTACTGCTGACAAGCTATCTAATTTTAATAGCTAACTTTTGCTTGCTTTGTTACCCAAAATTGCCAATTTTTGAACCATGCCAAAATAGGCAATACTTTTAGCATAATATAAATTTTTGACAATACAACCAGGTAAAGAACTCAATACATCGCGATCTTGATATTTATCAGTAAGAATAAACGTTTAATTAACGTTTATTCTTAACTTGATCTTTGCTACATAAAATTTATATCTAGTTATATCTAGAGATGTAGAGAATATGTTTACGAATGTAAACTATAAACTTGATTAAGATACTATACCCTTTTAACAAAACAGGAAAAGAATACTTCTGATACAATTTAATTTGTATTCTTGCTTTTAACTTCTTATACTGAAAAGAGTATAAGAACGGGATTTACTATTTCTTTAAGTACATCCCCTAATCCCTAGATGTCAAGGACCAGTGTGGTGATGGCTATTGCTATTTAGTTTAACGGTAACATTAGCAACCTTCGTAGGATTTTCAAGCCAGATTGAAAAGAAGGAGCTAGGAACTAGGGGAATGAAAAGCAAAAACTTTTGTTGTGGGTCACAAGCCCACTTACTAACAAAGAATTATACCGAGATGCGTAGCATGAGGTATAAGGCATCCTTACTTCCAATCTCATGTTTAAAAACTGGGGCAACCCTAGCTCCTAGTCCCTTTGAAAAAACATCTTCTCAATTTATGTTGCAAGGATTCTCTCAAATTGCTCTGACGCTACTCCTAGTAGTAGGGTTGACTCCAATTCTCGGCGGCTATTTAGCGCGGGTTTTTATGACCAAGAAAACATTGCTCGATCCGGTTATGAAGCCTATAGAGCGCGGAATTTACTTACTTGGTGGCATTGACCCGGAAGAAGATATGACAGTTTGGCAATATATCCAAGCTGTTCTGATCAGCAATTCCGCTATGGCGATTTTGGTTTTTCTACTGCTGATGTTTCAGGGAGGGTTACCCCTAAACCCCACAGGTTTAGGAATGCCACCTTGGGATACAGCATTGCACACAACT
>JAFAVL010000421.1 GCA_019242465.1 Chroococcidiopsidaceae cyanobacterium CP_BM_RX_35
TATGGTCCAGTACAACCCACTACAATATCTCCCCTCGGCTGAGGAACTACCTGACTCAGATGATACTCCTGTAGATAATGAACTGCAAATCCCAGTCGCCGCTCTGCTGCGAGCCATTTTGTCTAGCTTGTGGGCAGAGCGTCAGGACTGGTTCTTTGGGGTCAACATGGGAGTGTATTACCAACCCCCTAATTCATGTATTGTACCGGATGGTTTTCTCAGCCTCCCAGTAGTGCGACGTAAGAGCGAGCGAGGGCGTCCCTCGTATGTCCTCTGGGAAGAGAACTATGTTGCACCACTGCTAGTTATCGAGATAGTCTCCCAAACCCCCGGTCAGGAATATGAAGACAAGCAAGCTAAGTATGCCCAGATAGGAGTGCTATACTATGTGGTCTACAACCCAGACTACTGGAAGCGGGACAAGCATGAGCCGTTTGAGGTGTATCGACTGGTTGAGGGTAAGTATGTGCGTCAGGTAGGTGAGCCAGTGTGGTTGCCGGAAGTGGGACTAGGAATTGCACGGGGGCAAGGTACTTATGAAGGCTGGAACAGAGAGTGGCTGTACTGGTATGACTTTGAGGGGAACAGGTTGCCCTCACCAAATGAAAGGGCGGCACAGGAACTCGTACAGGTAGAGCAACGGGCAGCACAGGAACGGCAGCGGGCAGAACAAGCAGAGCAGCGGGCAGAACAAGCAGAGCAGCAGCTTGAACAGGAGCGACGAGAGAGAGAGGAACTGATTGCTAGATTGCAATTACGCGGCATTAACCTTGATGACCTTTAGAGGAACCGCAGCATTCACCAGCGACAATAAAGGACCAGTTTGCTCCTGTCCATTCACAGCTAGATCGCTATGGCACAGGTAAATCTGCTCCCCAACGCGACCTAGTAAATCTGGTAAAATTCGCCGCAGTCTTTGCTCATCTGCTAGACTTGCTTCTTCTGCCGTCCAGGGACGTCCAAACCGATGCTGGAGAAATAACTGGGCACCGAAGAGGGTTGCTGCCCCACCACTCAGCCATAGAGGTGAACCAGCATCTAGCCAAAAATGCCACCGATGGAACTGCCGACTGGAGCGGTATTGGAAGATATTTGACAGCGTGACAGCCTGTCTCTCTAAACCAATGGAGCGAACAGGGTAAGGGTTGGCAGTAATGGTGCCGCGACGCAGCAATTGAATAAATTGGGCAATAGTTGTGTGCGCTGGGGCGTCAACAACTTCACTCTGTCGCAATCGCCGATCGACTTCCCAGTAGTGTTGGGCAGTTTCTAGTAATTCCCGCAGAGCGGCAATTTCATCGTAAGGGAGGTTGTTGTTATTCCACAAATATTTTTGAATTGCTCGGTCTAAAACTGAGATGGGGCTAGGAATTAGATGCTGTTCTTGTTGATGCCGCTGCACATCTAACCATTGCAAAATCTCTCCATAAACTGTAGTTGCTTCGTAACCCAGCCGATCCCAGCGGTCATAAACTGTCACCGGCAGTAGATTAGGGCGATCAGGGTGGGGTTCAAAGCAGTAATCAGCCAATAAACCAGCACGGACGGGATCGATCTTTTTACTGAGGACGACAAGCATTTCGGCTACTGCACTCCGCTCTACCAACCGCCCTAACCCTGAATAGATGAGGGCAAGCACGGTGAGCAAAGCGCGGATCATGGGTGAGCTAATTAGGGGGCGTTGATCGCTCAGAGTATTGACTGGGATTCCCTGCTTAGTAAGGATCTCGACTAAGGTATAGCGAGCGATCGCATCTAAACCTGGTGCAATCACCGCAACATCTTTTGGCTGCACCTGCCCTGACTTTACTGCCGCAACAATCAACTCAGCCGTTTGTCGCAGCAGAGCTGCGCGAGAAGTGGTTTGAATTGATTGCACTAGACTCGGCAGTGTTAACGTACTTATCGGCTCATCAAGAAATTCCACGATTGGCAACGATAACGTTTCTGCCAAACAGCTCAGTGGCACTCTCGTTAAAGTTTCTACCTGACAGCGCGATCGCAAGCCCTCTAGATACTGGGGATCGGCTCCTAGTCCCAGTCGTACTGCCCCATCAGAATTAAAGGTAAACGCTCCGACAACGCCTTGGTTCAGCAGCAAGTCGAACAAGTGCCGCGCCACTCCAGGGTAATCATCCACATCATCTGCTAGCACAAATCGATAACGGCGGATTAAATGCTGTTGATAATCTGGAGCGGGCAATAGGTGCCGCCAGTAGAGCTCGGTCATAATGCCATAAGTCAACAATCCCCGCTCAAGGCACCAATTACGCCAGCCTAGTAACAGCTTGCTGCCCCAAGCCCATTCAGGAGAATGAGCAGGTAAAAGTTCGCCTTGTTCTAGAAGGTTGGCAATCTCTTCCGGTGGCGTACCACTATAGGCAGCTAATTGCAGCAAATCTAGGAGGCGACGTACCAATTGGGACTCACTCACTCCTGGCAGGGGCAATTCTGCTTCTAGCTCTGGATGCCAAAGCCAGGTTGCTAACTCCTGCTCGGTTTCAGGGCGGAGACGGACTGGAAATTGCGCCTTTAGATTTAACAATCGGAGGAGCAACGGCCAAAATAGAATTGTCTCATCCTGAAAAAAGCCTAATGGCGTCTTGGCGCGTACGGGGTACTTCCCTTGAGTTGCAGTAACAATTTGGTCGGCTAACTTGTGCCGCTGCTCGTCGTTGGCAGCAAAGATCAAAATCGCTGGTTCTGTTACATCAAGACGCAGCTGTTGCCGCAGGAGACTCGGAATCGTCTCGCCTACAACTTGAGCCTGCTTGAAATTACCCTGCCTGCCCTGGGATTTTTGCACCCAGGTACAAAACTGCTTGACCAGGCGAGTTGTTTTGCCGCTGTAACTTGGTCCATCAATCCAAACAGAATCAGAAAGCACCAACTTTCCCCTTGTGGATTTGTTAAGATACTTCGTACACTAAGCTAAGTTTAAAACTCAATTTACGAGTCTGGACGAATGTCTGAAATAAAAAGGTCTAGTCTGCCGCAAAAGGTTTACGCTTACTTGCAAAGATCCTACCAGTGGTATTTACAGACACCAGAGCGATCGCTGGATGAAGCATATCAAGCTGCCTTACTAATTAAGGCAATGGAAGATGAACATTTCAATGGGAAGAAAATTTCTC
>JAFAVL010000424.1 GCA_019242465.1 Chroococcidiopsidaceae cyanobacterium CP_BM_RX_35
TATCTACATCCCTGTCGCCGATGATTTTGCCCGCAAGATCACCGAAGGCGTTGTCAAAGACGAATACAGTCATCTCAACTTTGGTGAAGTTTGGCTCAAAGACCACTTTGTCGATGCCAAAGCTGAACTAGAGCAAGCCAATCGCCAAAATCTCCCCTTGGTTTGGCAGATGCTCAAACAGGTGGAAGACGACGCCCACGTACTAGCCATGGAAAGAGAAGCTTTGGTAGAAGACTTCATGATCCAGTACGGCGAAGCCTTAAGTAACATCGGTTTTACGACTCGCGATATTATGCGCTTATCAGCCTATGGACTGCAAGCTGCCTAGCGCTAGGGGGAGCAGCTCCCCCTGCCTCCCCTGCCCTCGTCTACTCTCGCAGCTTAGGTCTAAATAAAGTACTTCATGTTTGGTCTAATCGGTCATCTTAACAGTTTGGAACATGCTCAAGCGGTAGCTAAAGAATTAGGCTATCCAGAATATGCCGACCAAGGGCTAGATTTTTGGTGTAGCGCTCCACCGCAGATTGTCGATAGCATTACTGTCACCAGTATCACTGGGCAGAAAATTGAAGGTCGGTATGTGGAATCCTGCTTCCTGCCGGAAATGCTAGCGACGCGTCGGATTAAAGCCGCAACGCGCAAAATTCTTAATGCCATGGCTCATGCCCAAAAGCACGGCATTAATATTACCGCTTTAGGCGGCTTCTCTTCGATTATTTTTGAGAACTTCAACCTGCAGGAGAACAAGCAAGTCCGCAACATCAAGCTGGAGTTTGACCGCTTTACTACTGGCAATACGCATACTGCTTACATCCTTTGCCGCCAGGTCGAACAAGCGTCACAACAGTTAGGAATTGAACTATCGCGAGCCACTGTTGCTGTGTGTGGTGCTACAGGTGACATTGGCAGCGCGGTTTGCCGTTGGCTAGACGCCCGAACGGATGTGGCTGAACTGTTACTAATTGCTCGTAACTCAGAGCGATTGAATGAGTTGCAAGCAGAGCTAGGCCGAGGCAAGATTGTGGGTTTAGAAGAAGCACTGCCTCAAGCTGATATTGTAGTTTGGGTTGCCAGTATGCCGAAAGGGATTGAAATAGAGCCCGGTGTATTGAAGCAACCCTGTCTGCTGATTGATGGTGGCTATCCCAAAAATCTGGCAATGAAGATTCAGCAGCCAGGGGTCTACGTCCTTAATGGTGGCATCGTCGAGCATTCACTCGACATTGACTGGCGAATTATGAAGATCGCTAACTTCATGGATGTCCCAGCCCGCCAACTGTTTGCCTGTTTCGCTGAGTCGATGCTGCTGGAATTCGAAAAGTTGTACACCAATTTTTCTTGGGGACGGAATCAGATCACCGTGGAAAAAATGGCTCAAATTGGTCAGGTATCGGTGAAGCACGGGTTTCGCCCCCTACTGGTGTAGCCCCTTATCCCTCACTCACTATGGCAACTACTGAACGCAAGCCACTGATTTTAGACTTTGAAAAGCCCCTGATTGAGCTTGAGTCTCGGATCGCTCAAATTCGTGAACTGGCTCAAGAAAATGGCGTCGATGTTTCCGACCAAATTCGGCAACTCGAAGCTCGTGCTCTGCAGCTACGTCAGGAGATTTTTAGCAGTCTCTCCCCAGCTCAAAGGCTGCAACTTGCTCGTCATCCCCGCCGTCCTAGCACGCTCGACTACATTCAAGCGATTAGTGACGAATGGCTGGAACTACATGGCGATCGTGGTGGCTCAGACGACCCAGCTATAGTTGGTGGGGTAGGGAGGTTAGATGGGCGACCAGTAGTCATGTTAGGTCATCAAAAAGGTCGCGATACCAAAGATAATATTGCCCGCAACTTTGGCATGGCATCTCCAGGCGGATACCGTAAAGCGATGCGACTGATGGAACATGCCACTCAATTTGGGATGCCGATTTTGACCTTTATTGATACGCCTGCCGCCTTGCCGACTGTAGAAGCAGAGCGCCTAGGAGCCGGAGAAGCAATTGCTTACAATCTAAGAGAGATGTTTCGGCTAGATGTGCCGATCATCTGCTCTGTGATTGGTGAAGGCGGTTCTGGGGGGGCGTTGGGAATTGGTGTAGGTGATCGCCTCCTGATGTTCGAGCACTCGATCTACACTGTCGCTCCCCCAGAAACTTGTGCCGCAATTATCTGGAGAGATATTAGCAAAGCTCCCCAAGCTGCAAGTGCGCTCAAAATTACAGCTTGGGACCTGAAAAATTTTGGGATTATCGACCAACTGTTGCCAGAACCTCCTGCTGGAGCTCATTCCGACCCGCTTAAGGCAGCGATGCTGCTTAAGCAAGCAATAGTGCACAACTTGGAGGAGCTATGTCACATGACCAGCCAACAACGTCGCGAATTGCGCTATCAAAAATTTCGCCGCATAGGCGTTTTCAATGAATCCTCTCTTTAAGAAGTCCCAGACAACACCGAGCTGGTTGGCTAATGATATAATATCGAATCCTATGAGTTTTGTAAAAAAGCAACGTGCCCTAATTACTGGAGCAAGTAGTGGCATCGGCAAAGCAACCGCTTTGGCGTTTGCTAAGGTAGGAATTGATGTGGCATTGGTGAGCCGATCTTTCGACAAATTGACGGCAGTAAAGAGTGCCGCCGAGCAGACTGGAGTGAAAGCCAAAACCTATCCCTTAGATTTAGCTCAGGTTGAGCAGGTACAAGCAGAGATTAGCAAAATCGTAGCGGATTTTGGCGGCATCGATATCCTAGTTAATAACGCCGGGATGGGATATACAAGGGCTTTGCGAGAAACTCCCCTAGCAGATTGGCTGGCTGTGATGAATTTGAATCTCACTAGTGCGTTCCAATGCGCTTTGGGAGTGGTGCCATCAATGCGTGAGCGACAAAGCGGCACGATTATTAATGTTGCTTCGATTGCTGGTCAGCAAGCATTTACTGACTGGGGAGCCTACTGCGTTAGCAAAGCAGGTCTAATCGCCCTTTCTAAAACCCTAGCAGCCGAAGAACGCCCTCATGGGATTAGGGTGACAGCACTCTGTCCCGGAGCCGTTAACACTGAACTCTGGGACGCTCCCACTGTCCATCTCAATTTCGACCGCACAGCGATGTTGACTCCAGAAAATGTTGCCCAGGCGATTCTTTACATTGCTCTGTTACCAAAACAGGCCGTGATTGAGGAATTAACTCTGATGCCTAGTGCTGGTGCCCTCTAACTAAGGCTTAACATAACGGTTGCTGCTGCCAACGGTTCAATTCGCATTACCACACCACCAACAAACGACAAGCAAGACATCATTAATTCAGATATGATAAATAGCCTCTCGACTAGACCAGATCGCAATACCCAGAATGGTCGCCAACCTAACTTGCAGCCGCCTTCAGAGGAACTTAACGAGCCGATGGTAGACGCTGTACGGATGCTGCTGCTGGGTGTGGGAGAAGACCCAGAGCGTGAGGGACTACTGAAGACGCCCAAGCGGGTGGCTGAGGCAATGCGGTTTCTTACTAGTGGCTACCACCAGTCTTTAGAAGAAATCGTCAACGATGCCATCTTTGACGAGGGTCACAATGAGATGGTGTTAGTCCGGGATATCAATGTCTTCAGCCTCTGCGAACACCATATGTTGCCATTTATTGGCAAAGCACATGTTGCCTATATTCCAAATGAAAAAGTTGTAGGCTTAAGTAAGCTGGCTCGGATTGTAGAGATGTATGCCCGTCGATTGCAAGTGCAGGAGCGGCTAACACGCCAAATCGCGGAAGCAATTCAGACCATCTTAGAGCCGCAGGGTGTTGCTGTCGTTATGGAAGCTACCCACATGTGCATGGTGATGCGCGGCGTGCAAAAACCTGGCTCCTGGACAGTCACTAGTGCTATGGTGGGAGTGTTTCAAGAAGATCAAAAAACTCGTGAAGAGTTTTTTAACTTGATTCGGCACCAGCCAGCCTTTTTTTAGCTCTGTTTCCACTTCCCAATCTGCTTAAACAGCTGGGCAACTTTGTCTAAGTCTTTATCCCCAGGTGTGCGTTCTACCCCGCTAGATAAGTCGATGCCGTTGGGCTGCACTGTGTTGAGGGCGTCTAAGATGTTATCTGGTGTCAGTCCCCCAGCTAATAACCAAGGGCAGTTGGGTCGAAAGTGTTGCAAACTGCCCCAGTCTAAAATCTTTCCAGAGCCGCCTAGATGCTGAGGGTGGTAGGCGTCCAACAGGAGGGTATTCACATAATTGATATAAACATCTGTTCGAGCAAGGGCTGCAAAATTTTTTACCCTCAAGGCTTTAATGATTTCCACGTCAGGTAATAACTGGCGCAGGTGATAGCAAAATTCTGGCGATTCATCTCCATGCAACTGGATACCGGTCAGTTCGGCTACCTCGATAGTTTGACAGATTTCTGTCCAGCTAGCGTTGGCAAAAACGCCAATGCGGTCAATATTCTTCGGTAAATCTTGCACCACCACACGAATTTGATTAGGGGTTACATAGCGAGGCGAGGCTTCAACACAAATAAAGCCCAAGGCAGTTGCCCCCAGATGAGCAATTGCCTGTCCTTGTTCAGGTTGAGTAATACCGCAAATCTTGACTCGCATTGAGATTTGTATCGAAAGTTAAAGTAACTGTTAACTCTTGAAACAGATGCTAGTGTCTGCCTCAACAATTTTGATAATCCTTAGTTGTTGACATCCGTTTATTCAGGATAAATAACCGTGATTGATTCAATCTTACTAGCAGTCCAAGCAACAGTTCCCGATACACCAGCTTTCACCTGGCAGGAGCCAGCAATTATTGGTGTTATCAGTCTGTTAATTCTGTTTATTGCCAGCCGGACAATTGAGCAACCCCAGGTGGGACCCAAAATGCCTCTACCTTTTCCTGCCCTATTCAATAATCCCAGCGTTGGTACAGTTCTAGCATCAGTGAGTCTAGGTCACGTTGTCGGTGTCGCCACTATCCTGGGGCTGACCAATATCGGAGCCCTGTAGGACGAGGCAGGGGGGACTCGGGGTCCCCTTTCGGGATAGGGGGGAGAGAGGAGCAGGGGGCAGGGGGAGCAAGAAGACTGCTTACTTTGTTTCTCAACTCTGTCGGAGGGAAACTTCTGCAAGGCTCTACATTCCATTCTGGCTTGAAGGGCAGAACCTCAAATCAGGCATTCCGGAAGTTCTGCCTGAAAACAAGAAATGGAATATGCTTTCTTTCTCCCCCTGCCCCCCTGCTACCCATCTCCCCTCAGCAATGTCTATCCTAGAATCAGGGGGGTAGAATTCCTAAGCTACCCTGCGCCGTCTAGATTTTTAGGAAAATGGCATGCAGACAGGTTGGCGAATTGGAACTTTGTTTGGAATTCCACTGTTTTTGGACCCATTGTGGTTTTTTATTTTAGCGTTGGCAACTGTCAATTTTGGGTTTGCCTATATGCAATGGGGCGCTGTCCTAGCTTGGAGTGCAGGGCTAACAATGGCACTTTTGCTGTTTAGCTCGGTGTTACTGCACGAGTTAGGTCACAGCTTGGTAGCGCGACTGCAAGGCATTACAGTTAACTCCATCACTCTGTTTCTCTTTGGTGGTATTGCCTCTATTGAAGAGGAATCCAAGACTCCTGGACAAGCTTTTCAAGTGGCGATCGCTGGTCCGGTGGTAAGTATTGTGCTATTTCTGCTACTCACTCTGCTGAGTCAGTCTTTGCCCACAGATAGTCCAGCCAGCGTGATGATGACCGATTTAGCCAAAATCAATTTAGTGTTGGCATTATTTAACCTAATTCCTGGTCTCCCATTAGATGGCGGACAGGTTTTGAAAGCAGCCGTGTGGCAACTCACGGGTAACCGATTCCAAGCTGTGCATTGGGCAGCAAGAGCGGGTCAAGCTTTGGGGTGGGGGGCGATCGCTCTGGGACTGGCGGTAGATTTCTTTACAGGTGAGTTGGTTAGTGGACTTTGGATTGCATTATTGGGGTGGTTCGGCATCCGTAATGCTAGTGCCTATGACCGTGTCACAACTCTCCAAGAAGCCTTGCTCCAGATAGTTGCGGCTGATGCGATAAACCACGATTTTCGAGTCGTAGATGCAGATCAAACGCTGCGTCAGTTTGCTGACTTATACCTATTAGAAACCGCTGCGCCACAGGTCTATTTTGCGGCATCTGACGGGCGTTACCGAGGCATGGTATCAGTTGACGATCTGCGATTGGTAGAACGCAGTCAGTGGGAAAGCCAAACTCTCCACAATATCTTGCACCCAATAACGACTATTCCCACGGTTGATGAGTCAACCCCCCTAGCTGAAGTGATTAACCAGCTAGAAGCTCAGCAGTTACCTCGCATTACCGCCCTCTCCCCAGCGGGAGCTGTAACTGGCGTTATTGACCGAGGAGACATTGTCCAAGCGCTAAGTGGAAAGTTGAACTTACCGTTTTCCGAAGCAGAAATCAAGCGGATCAAAGAGGATGGCAGCTATCCACCAGGCTTGCAGCTACAGGCAATTGCCAAAGCCGCGAAACTATAGCTAGAGTCCTATTATTTATGGCTGATTTGCCATAGCCGCTCTAGAGTGGCAATTTGCTGGCTTAGAATAGCGGTGCGGCGATAAGAACGATACCTTCGATACCAAGCAGCTCCTAGAGCAAAACTTAGGGGAAGGAAGAGGAGGAACCCTCCTGCCAGAATATTAGCAAAACCATCAGCCTCTCCTACTGAGGATGGACGAGCGGGCTGATGTTGCGCTGCGGTGGACGAGTGGTAAAGCGGCATATTTTTGATTCCTTTGCAGTTCTGGGGTTTGGCATTTTTTTCTAGTGGGGTTTGACTCCCTATCTAAAAAGTTCCTTTCGCCACAAGCGGCGATGCCCAAAGCCACACCTTCTGACCTTATTTTCAATCATTTCCTTTTAATTTAGCAAAAAATATGGTAGAACAGTAACATAAACTACAGAATAAAAGCTTTAATTGATCCTAGAGGTTAGGAAAAATGGTTCTCAGCCAACAACGACGTACTATCGGCATATTTTCCAGCCGTCGAGCGGCAGGACAGGCGCTAGATCAGCTCAGAGCTGCGGGCTTTCCGATGGCACAGGTCGCCTTAGTTTCCCAAGACACAATCCTAAATCGATATCATAGCGATGATAAAGTGATGAGTGAACTGGTGGAGCAAGCTCGTCAAGGCGCTACGACTGGTTCAGTCCCAGGGTTAGTTACAGGTAATAAGATAGGCAGTGTTGCTGGCTTGGTGTTGGGTATTAGTACTTTGGCAATTCCTGGCGTGGGTCATGCGATCCTAGCGGCTAGTGCTGGAACTGTCATTGCTTTTGCGCTCTCTAGTGGCGCTATTGGTGCAGTATCTGGCGGTTTGATTGGGGGATTAATTGGTCTAGGAGTCACCGAGGTACAAGTCAAACGGCAGAGTGAATCAGCGTCACAAGGTAATTATCTATTGACGGCAATAGGCACCGTTGATGAAATTTATCTGGCAGAATCTATTCTTAGCCGTTAAAAGGCAGCAATAGAAAAACCGCAGCGATAACTGCGGCTTTAAAGGTTGAAAGAAAGTTGCCTTGCAATTAATTCGGGAATCTACTGAGCTATCTGTATAGGTAACCACACAGCTTTAGAAAAAAAGCTATTTCGTTGCTGCCTCTTCTTCCATAGAAAGCGCCACTTCATCCT
>JAFAVL010000669.1 GCA_019242465.1 Chroococcidiopsidaceae cyanobacterium CP_BM_RX_35
CAGCCCCTTCTCCCATGACAAACCCATCGCGATCGCGAGCAAAAGGGCGAGAAGCACGTGTGGGTTCATGGTTACGAGTTGATAGAGCCCTAGCAGCGGCAAATCCTGCTACACATAGAGGAGTAATGGTTGCTTCTGTGCCGCCACAAATCATTGCCTCGGCATAACCATGTCGAATTAGACGAAAAGCCTCACCTACAGCATTAGCACCTGCAGCACAGGCAGTTACCGTGCAGGAATTAGGCCCTCTAGCTCCCGTATGGATGGCTGTCAGTCCAGCAGCCATGTTACCAATCATCATTGGAATGAAAAAAGGACTGACTCGATCGGAACCCCGAGTGAGGTAGACTTCCTGTTGATCTTCAAGCACCTTGAGTCCACCAATTCCAGTGCCAATAATCGCGCCGATTCGCTCGGCGTTGAACTCGTTGATTTCTAATCCAGCATCCGCGATTGCTTGAAGACTTGCACAAACAGCAAATTGAGCAAAGCGATCCATCCGTTTGGCTTCTTTGCGTTCCAAATAATCACTGGGGTCAAAACCCTTAACTTCTGCTGCTATTTGACAATTGTGCTGTGAGGCATCAAACAAAGTAATTGGACCAACGCCACTGTGCCCTTGAAGCAGGCTCTGCCAGTATTCGGTTACGGTATTTCCTAAAGGAGTAATTGCTCCTAGACCTGTGACGACAACTCGCTTTAATTCAAGGCTAACCATAGGAAGATTTATATTGTAAAAGAAATTATTTTTCTCAAAAATACTAATTCGATATGAAGCTGTCTGACCTTTGAATTACAATCTGTCTTTTCACAAGATTGACGGTCTTGCGTTGAGTTCTATTACCTTGATATTTGTAGTCTGACGTTGAGTGTTACCTTTGTAACAGAAATAATTTTATCTTTCTAACAATTCAGTACTTGCAAATAAACTTAGCGTTATCTTGGCTCTGAATTCAATCGAAATTTTACTGAAAGGTTGATGAGATTTTTTAAAGGTTTGCCACCTATTTGAGTAGATGTACGTAAGATTCATTGCCGCACCCTCCTACTGCAATTGAGGTTGACTAACTTGAAATACAGTGATACTTTATCTAGTACCAGAATGAATAAGTCAGCCTAGTCCAGGCTTTCACCTGAAGGAGTGGTGTTTAATAGGTGAAGCTGGAGCGGAGGAACCAATTTACCGGGGCTTATCTCTGGCTCACTCTTTTGGATGATACAGAAGAGATGGCCAGAGAAGGACATCTCTCAGTCCTAGCCCGTCAGCTAACTCCGTCGGCTTTGAGGGGAGACTGAAGGGTCAGCATTTTTAATGTTTTGCTCTTGTCAGTGTCCTTGGCTGGTATCTGTTTGCCGCGTCATACCTGCTCTAAGGAGATTATGCAGACCAAAGTTATTCTCGTTCTGCTTGAAGTGTTGGTTGTCATTGCACTTTCAAGAATTGTAGGCGTAGGATGTCGGTGGATTAAGCAACCGCTGGTGATTGGCGAGATCGTAGCCGGAATTATGCTAGGACCATCTCTGCTTGGTTGGCTAGCCCCCGGTATAGAAGCCACCTTGTTTACGGATGCGGTAGTTCCCTTCCTGAACGTACTGTCTCAGGTGGGGCTGATATTTTTTATGTTTCTCATTGGCTTAGAGCTAAATCCTAAATATCTTACTGGGAAGTTAGAAGTAGCAGTTTTAACTTCACACGTAAGTATTTTGGTACCCTTTTCCTTGGGAACGCTACTAGCTCTACTACTTTATCCTCAAGTATCTAATGCCAGTGTCTCGTTTACTGCCTTTTGCTTGTTCCTGGGTGCGGCAATGTCGATTACTGCCTTTCCAGTGCTGGCGCGGATTATTACCGAGAACAACTTACAAAATACGCGTTTGGGAACGTTGGCTCTGACATGTGCGGCGGTAGACGATGTAACGGCTTGGTGCTTGTTGGCGTTGGCGATCGCCGTAGCTCACTACAACAGTATGCTTCGCGCTTTGCCGACAATTGGCGAATCTCTGCTCTATATCGCGTTCATGGTAACGGCAGGGCGTTGGTTCCTCAAGCGAGTAGCTACTCATTACGAGCGCACCGGACGGCTCACCCAGTTTGTTCTAGCTGGGATTTATATGACCATTGTGACTTCTGCTGTGCTAACTGAAGTCATAGGCATTCACTTTATCTTTGGCGGGTTCCTAGTGGGAGCCGTGATGCCTAAAAATGCTGGTTTGGTGCGGGAGTTAGCTCAGAAAACTGAGGACTTCGTGCTGACATTTCTACTGCCAGTCTTTTTCGCTTACAGTGGTTTACGGACGGATATTGGTTTGCTCAATCAGCCCTTTTTATGGCTACTTTGTGCGGTTGTTGTTGTTGTTGCAATTGGTGGCAAGTACATCGGCACGTATGTTGCGGCCCGCGTTGGTGGAATTGAGCACCGGGAAGCCTCAGCTCTGGGTTGGCTAATGAATACTCGTGGCTTAACAGAGCTGATCGTACTTAACATTGGTTTGAGCTTGGGTGTCATCTCACCCTTGCTCTTCACTATGCTAGTGATCATGGCGTTGGTGACGACATTTATGACATCGCCTCTGCTGGAATGGACATATCCAAAATACCTGATCAAGCAAGATCTAGAGGAGCCATCTGAGGCAGAACCAGGGCTAGAGACTGCTACCCCTAATTATCGGATTCTCGTGCCAGTATCTAATCCCAGTACGCAAAAGGGGTTGATGCAATTGGCAGTGGCGATCGCAGGCAATCGGTTGCAAAGAGCTGTCGTGCATCCTCTTAGCTTGGTTGAACTAGAAGAAGATTATGCTTTTGGCAGTACCCCAACTGAAGCCGATCGGTTGATTCAACAGCGGCAGTCCCGCCTCAAAGAGCTAATTCAAAGCCTCGAACCACCCGAAGTCCGTCAGATGGTACAACCTATTGTTCAGGTAACTAACAATGTGGCGCGGATGACAGCACAAATCGCCACCCTTGACCAGGCTAATTTAATCTTGATGGGATGGCACCGCCCGGCTTTTAGTAGCAATCGGCTAGGTGGGAAAGTCGGTCAAATTCTGAGCACTGCCCGAGTGGATGTGGCAGTGTTTATCGACCGAGGTGGAGAACGACTAGAAACGTTATTAACGCCTTACTCTGCCAACATTCACGATGAGTTGGGGCTAGAGATTGCTCTCAGACTGCTCTTGAATGGTGAGCATCGCCGTCTCACCGTTCTCCAGACCACGAGTGGCGATCAAACCCACAGTGAGTTGGACTATGAATTCAGTACGATGATGGAGCAGCTGCCAGCTACAGTACGCGATCGCATTGATCTCAAGATTATCGAAGCAGCAGAACCGATTCAGGCTGTAGTAGAAGCATCAGCCAACTTTGACCTCACCCTAGCAGGCACTAGCCGCGCTCGGGGAATACAGCATCAAACCTTGGGGCGATATACTGACCAACTCGCGCTTGAGTGCCGCTCCTCGCTCCTAATTACTCGTCGCTACAGTCAAGTCACCTCTAACCTAGCATCAGTACTTTCTGATACTAGTAAGCAACCAATTACTGACACTAAAAATCCTGGAGTTGAGGTCTTATGAGTCACTTTAACTTCAAGTCCTTAGCGTTTTATGGAACAGCGATCGCCTTTGTTGTGGTTCTGTTTGAAGTCGTCACTGCCTACGGAGAAAAAAATATCAAGGCTCCTGTAGCAATTGATGGTAGCTATCCTCTTTCCTTCACCCAAAATTCCCCTGCCTGTCTTAAATCCACCCCACTGTTGTTGAACATCAAACAATCTGGCACGTTCTTGAATGCGTCTCTGTTACCGAAAAGTCCTAGTAGCTCAGCAGCAACGACTCAAAAGCCAATCACTGCGACGCAGATCTCTCTGACGGGGCGAATGAATAATCAACAGGTGGATTTATCGAGTGCTGCCAAAGCAAAAATTTGTCATAATGGCGTCTCTCCTAGTCAGGTGAGTATTCAAGGTCAAGTAGAAATTCAAGGCAGAGAAGGAAAAAGCCTGCAAGGAATTTTGACTTCCATTCCAGGCATTCCAGGCAACATTGCATTTACCGCCCAACGACAACCTTTTCCCAAAAAAGCAGAGTAGCAGGGGAACCCGCGCAAGAAGAGAGCAGATGCTCTTTTCTTGCACCTCCACTAAAACTTGTTAGTCTGTTCTGGTGGAACAACCGCACCTGGTTGACTAACGAAAAAGTTTTTAGCGGCATCGTTCTGATAAATGCAACTAATATCTGGTGAAGACTCAAGGGCACCTGTAAAGCCAAATGTGTTCATTCGGTTTTTGCACTCTTGCACCTGCTGCGATGTCACCAGTTTTCGTTGCTCTAAGATTGCCCAGTTATTAGTCCGCAGAACGCATCCTGGGCGGAGACTGGGTTGAGCAATATAGACATTAAAGGGGTTTAGCGTCACAAATAGGCGTGTATCCATGACCATAGCACTGGCACCGAACTGAATACAAATCTGAGGATCTGGAGCGCTCTGGTCAATAAAATTACTAGTAGCCACATTTTTAGGGCTCAACGTCGTTGTCGTGCTAAAACCAACGCCAAGACCGATCCCCAAAATAAACACTCCTCCTAGCAACGCTATAGTGGCGTAGTTAAAGATGGAGGGTCTAGAAGATGGGGGTTTTTTAGTATCTGTAGTTTTGATAGGCTTACGTCTCATTGTTGCTTAACTAACTTTACAACTCTAGGCGGAGAGTGGTTGCAACTAACCTCCTCTTCCAGTATGGCGAGTCTACAACCGAATTGAAGGTGTAATGCAAGCTGGTTACTTGGCGAGTGTTGATACTTTAGCCCAGATTCGCGCTAAACATTAAACCGGAACAGCATCACATCCCCTTCCTGCACCACGTACTCTTTACCTTCACTGCGGACTAAGCCTTTTTCTTTTGCCGCATTCATTGAACCAGTTGCTATAAGGTCTTTGTAAGCAACTGTCTCAGCCCGAATGAAACCACGCTCAAAATCGGAGTGGATGACACCAGCCGCCTGGGGTGCTAGCGTCCCAGATTGAATTGTCCAGGCACGGGTTTCTTTGGGACCAGTAGTAAAGTAAGTACGCAAGCCTAAGAGTTCGTAAGTGGCGCTAATTAAAGATTTCAGCCCGCCTTCTTCAACACCAAAGGATGCAAGGAAGTCAGCTCTTTCTTCTTCTGGTAATTCCACCAGTTCTGATTCCACTTGGGCAGAAACCACTACGACTTGAGCGTTTTCCTCAACCGCAATCGCTCGCACCTGATCCACAAAATCATTTCCCGTTGCCAACTCGCTCTCAGACACATTAGCAGCATAAATAATCGGTTTACTGGTAAGCAGTCCCAGTCCCTTGATTGTTTCGGCTTCTTCGGCATTCAAGCCTACACGCCGCACAGATTTCCCCTCATTCAAAGCCAAACTCAATTTTTCCAGCACAACTAATTCTGCCTGAGCGTCTTTGTTTGCCCGAGCTTGCTTACGGGTGCGCTCTATGCGCCGCTCAATTTGTGCTAAATCAGCCAAAGCTAATTCCAAATTGATGATTTCAATATCTCGTCCTGGATCGATGGAACCAGCAACATGGATAATGTCATCATTTTCAAAACAGCGCACGACATGGACAATGGCATCAACTTCTCGAATGTGGGATAGAAATTGATTTCCCAATCCCTCACCTTGACTCGCGCCTTTGACCAAACCAGCGATATCCACAAACTCGACGCGGGTCGGGACAATTTGCTCTGAGCTAGAGATGTCAGACAGTACCTTTAACCGCTCATCCGGTACCGAGACGACACCAACGTTTGGTTCAATGGTGCAGAAAGGAAAATTGGCAGCCTCAGCCTTGGCATTGGCAACCAGGGCATTGAATAAAGTAGATTTTCCGACGTTGGGTAGTCCAACAATCCCGGCTCTTAGCATTTCAATTGGAGGATTAAAGGGTCAGAGGTTGATTGGGAATGAGCCTTAAACTAGTTTTACACAGGTTCAGGAATTGGTTGCGGAATTGGAGCAGGCACTGGTTGGGGGATAGGAGCTGGTACTGGCTCTGGCACTGGACCTGGGATTGGTTCAGGTGCTGGACCTGGAATTGGCTGAGGGAATGGACCAGGCGGAGGAGCTGGTTCAGGACTGGGAATCTGTGGTCCAGGCAGGGGACCAGGAGTAGGATAGACCATGAGAAGCAAAAGTTAAATGATTCGACGTTACTAACCTAGATGGCAACAGCCGCCATGACATCTTCCTAAATAGCTATGCTCGAGCATTGCTTTCCTATTTTTGCTATGTCATTCGTCAATCAGTCTCAAGCAAAAACACCATTACTTGACGCCCTTAAAGAATGTGCTAGTAAGGCTCATGCTCCCTTCTACACGCCAGGACACAAACTTGGACAGGGAATTTCGCAACAACTAGCTGATTGTTTCGGCAGGGCTGTATTTCGACTAGATCTACCGGAATTAGCAGAGTTAGACAACTTATTCGCACCGCAAGGTGTCATTCAAGAGGCTCAAGAACTGGCAGCAGAAACGTTTGGGGCTGAACGCACTTGGTTTTTGGTCAATGGTTCCACCTGTGGAGTGGAGGCAGCAATCCTAACTACCTGTGCCCCCGGTGATAAGATTATCCTACCTCGGAATGTACATCAATGGGTGATCGCTGGTCTGATCCTATCCGGTGCCATACCAGTCTTTGTCAACCCTGAATACGATCCAATCCTTGATATTGCCCATAGCATTACCCCAGCTGATGTAGCAACTGCTCTGGAGCAGCATCCTGATGTCAAAGCAGTTTTGATGGTTTACCCAACCTATTTCGGTGTCTGTGGAGATGTAGCAGCGATTGCCCAACTCGCCCATCAACACGGCATTCCGTTATTAGTAGATGAAGCTCACGGTCCTCATTTTGCCTTTCATCCTGACCTACCCACCCCGGCTTTAGCATCTGGAGCAGATTTAGCTGTGCAATCTATCCATAAAGTACTGGGAGCCATAACTCAGGCATCTATGCTGCACGTGCAAGGCAACCTGATAGATTCCACTCGTTTAAGTCAGTCCTTGCAACTACTGGAATCTACTAGTCCGAGCTATTTACTCCTTGCTTCTCTAGATGCAGCGCGTCAGCAGATGGCACTACGAGGAAAAGCGTTAATGTCACATACGTTGCAGCTAGCTAGCACCGCAAGAATCCAAATCAGTCAGATACCAGGAATATCAGTTTTCGAACCCTTGGGCTCCACTCCTGGCTGCATTGCTCTCGACAAAACGCGGCTAACTGTTACTGTTTCTGGTTTAGGGCTAACTGGGTTTGAAGCTGATGAAATTTTTAATCAACAGTTGGGTGTTACAGCAGAACTGCCATCACTCCAGCATCTAACCTTTGTGATTAGTTTGGGGAACACCGAGGCGGACATAACCTCACTTACACAAGCTTTTAGCACTCTAGCAACTAGACAAACTAGCAATAATTGCTCAGCGTCTGCAATTAAAAGGGTTGTTCTGACGGCTGATGCTGCGTACTCTAGTCTAATCTCTCCGCGTGCTGCCTTCTTTGCTCAGACGGAAACACTACCCATAGCAGATAGCGGCGATCACATCAGTGCTGAATTGGTGTGTCCCTATCCACCAGGAATCCCAGTTTTGATACCTGGTGAAGTCGTTACCAGCGCTGCCCTTGATTACCTACGAAATATTCAGGCATCAGGTGGGTTTATTAGTGGTTGTGCCGATACTAGTCTAAGCACGCTAAAAGTAGTAAAAGTTTGAGAGCCTTTAGTACTTGTTCCTGGGCAATCCTGGTAAGAGTAAGGATTAGAAATTTTTCCTCAAGTAATTCTCTATAAGGGTGGCAAGCGTTGTTGTTTTGGTAGTATCTATGTTAATGTTAGAGGCTACGGGCGATTAGCACAGTGGTAGCGCGCTTCCTTCACACGGAAGAGGTCACTGGTTCGAAACCAGTATCGCCCATCAGCCTGAAAGCCTCCTATCTGACACCCAGAACGCTCCGTCCAAAACCGAAGGGAGGGCGCAATGAACCTGCATTTTTGCCCTGCATACTGCAAACGGTTTCTGGGGCAATCGGTAAATCTGTTGAAGAGATTGCCTATGCTACTACTGAAACTGCTTGTCAGTTTTTTAATCTGCAATAACAGCAGCGATAAAGGTCAACCCTAGTCCTGCGTCAGCTAGCACATCTGTTACTACTCTCCTTAATCTTCGCTAGAAAAGACTGGACTTGTCAATTGAAGGAAGATCTAATCATGAATTGTGCCATCGGGCATTGTTGTTCCACTCAGACTAACTCCAGTTAGGTCTACTCCACTCAGGAGTGTCCCGCGCAGGTTTGCATAACTTAGTTTGGCTCCTTTAAGATTGGCCCCTGAAAGGTCAGCCCCACTCAGATTGGCTCGAAACAGGTCGGCCCCCTCTGACATCCTCCCGTCACCAAACAAGTTTGGTGCGGGGTTCCTCCTTCACCCACCCAACTTATCAACCAAGCTTTCACTTAATTGACAGAGGTTGATGTGTCCAGAGGCGTTAATTCCGGCATGCCCTGCCGTACTCGCAATTCTTA